>NZ_JBFRFA010000043.1:0-27955 GCF_052114585.1 Pedococcus sp. 2YAF34 | reverse complement strand
CAGCAGCAGCCGGCCACGCGGGGTCAAACGAGCGTTAGCGTGGGACACGAGGACCTCCGGGACGTGGCGACTTCGAACATCACCACTAAGCCCGGAGGTCCTCCTCACATCAAGACCACGTCACCAACGTCATGGCCAAGTACATCTAGCCCGGGCGCTCAGCTTCCGGTCGGATCCTCGCCTGGCGGAGACGGAGGGACGCCGTCGCCTCCGCTGCGCTCCGGCTCCTCCCAAATCCCGCGGGCTCGATCAAAGCAAAGAAGGACCCGACGAAAAGCGTGTCGGGTCCTTCTTTGCTTTGGCGGAGACGGAGGGATTTGAACCCTCGATGGGCGATAAACCCAAACCGCATTAGCAGTGCGGCGCCATAGACCGGACTAGGCGACGTCTCCACACCCGGACGACAGGTCGACCGAGCCCGCACAGGGTATCCGGAGCCCGCTCGCCGGGGCAAAGCGACCCCCCGAGGGGAGAGCCGGGGCCCCGACGGTCAGCTGCAGATGTCCTGGTTGGCCGTGCGCGCCGCGATCGTCGCCGCGGTGCTCGGGGTGCTCGTGGCCGTCACCGACGGGGTGGGCAGCGGCTGCGTCCCCTCCCGGTTCGGGATCTCGACAGCCTTCGGTGCGTTGAGGCCCATGCTGAGCTCGATGGTGGAGCCGAGGGTGGCGTCCGCCTTGAGCTTCGCTCCCGGGTAGACCGCGGCGACGGTGCGCGCCGCGGCCTCCTTCCCGGGTCCGTAGCGGACGACGACGCCCTCGGTGGGGGTCCCGGTGCCCGTGAGGTAGGTCGTGACCTTGAAGCCCTCGGTCTGCAGCTCGGTCGCGGCCTGCTTGGCGAGGCCGCCGACGCCGGAGTCGTTGGTGACGCGCACCGAGATCTGGCTGGGGGCGACGGTGAGCGGTGCCGCGCTGGTGGTCGACGGGGTCGGCTTCGGGGTGCCGGCCGGCGGCTTGGTGCCGGGCAGCGGCTGGTCCTCGCGGATCGCCTTCCAGATCGTGTCGGCAGCAGGCAGCCACTCCACCCGGTTGGTGTCGGTCGGGTAGGGCCGCGTCGGCAGCTTGACGAAGCGGATCTGGTCGGTGCCGATCCTCGCCACGCTCTGCGCGATGTCCTTCATCTCGCCGGTGTCCAGCCCCTTGTCGGTCGTCATCGCCCCGGTGGCGGCGTCGAGGAACCGGAAGAGCTTGTCGGGACGCAGCAGCAACGAGGACTTCGTCGCCTCCTGGATCACCGAGGAGAGGAACGCCTGCTGGCGGTCGATCCGGCCGAGGTCGGAGCCGTCGCCGATCCCGTGCCGGACGCGGACGTAGCCGAGCGCCTGCTTGCCGTTCACCTTGGTCCTGCCCGCCGGCAGCGTCAGCTGCGCGTCCCGGTCGTTGATCGCGACCGGCGTGCAGACCGTCACCCCGCCCAGGGCGTCGACCATCTGCTGGAACCCGCGGAAGTCGATGATGACGAAGTGGTCGATGTAGATGTCGGTGAGGCCCTCGAACGTGCGGATCGTGCAGGCCTCGCCGCCGTCCTGGAAGTTCGCGTTCCACTGGCGGATCACGCCGTTCTGGACCGTGTCGTCGAGGTTCTTGCAGTCGCGCGGCGCCATCGTCATCGAGTCGCGCGGGATCGAGACGACGATGGCCGACTTCCGGTCTGCGGAGAGGTGCACCACGAGGTTGGTGTCCGAGCGTGCGCCCACGATGCTGCTGCCGCTGCCGCGGCTGTCGGAGCCGATCACCATGATGTTGATCGCCTTGAGCTTGGTCTTGGCGTCCGCGGTGGCGACCTGTTTCGGACGCTGGCCCAGGGCCCCGGTGATGTCGACCCGGTCGATGTTGCCGTTGAGCTTGATGTACGCCGCGATGCCGAGCACCAGCACCACCACGAGGAGGGCGGAGACGCCGAACGCGACCCGGCGCAGCCACGGGTGGCGGTGCGTCCGACCCGCGTGCCGGTCGGCGCGGCGGCGGGCGACGGCGGCACCGGCGGAGTCCTCGGTCGCAGGCCCCTCGAGAGGCTGGCCATCGGTCACCGGCTTCGCGGCATCCGAGGCCTCAGTGGGGTCGTGGCCGACACTGGCGTCCTGGCCGGGCTCGTCGCCCTGCGCAGAGCCGTGGGTGGGCTCGCTCACGTATACCTCTCTGGATCGATCACGCCACCCGGGGGTGGCTGGGCGGCGCATCGCCCCGCCGATTCTACGGGCGCAATCTGAGCGTCCCGCCCGGTGTGCGTCCACTTCCCTGACGCCCGGGCCTCCGGTTTGGTTGCCTGCCCGGGACAAACCGGACAGGCGCGGCCGAGCGCGTGCTGTTGGATGGGGTCATGGACAGACGTGCACTGGTGGGGTCGGTGGCTGCGGTCGTCGTCGTGGCGGCGGCGGCCGGAGGGGGCCTGTGGTGGCAGCGTTCGGAGGCTGCGAAGACCTCGGACCGGGAGGCAGCAGCCGCGGTCGATGCCTTCGCGGCGGGCTGGGCGCGGCGGTCCTTCCCCAAGTCCGGCGTGAGGTTCGCCGGCACCACAGCCCAGGCGGTGCAGGACTCGTTCACCAAGGCCACCCAGGGTCTCGGCAGCGGGCCGGTCAAGGTCGAACCCGGCACCGTGAACCGCAAGGGCGACCGCGCCACCTCGACGGTCGCCGTGACGTGGACCCTGCCCGGCGGCGTCCCGTGGTCCTACGACGTCCCGGTCACCGCGAAGCCGGCCGGGTCGGGTGACGCGTGGGCGGTCAGCCTGCCGGCGTCGGGCGCGATCTGGGCCCCGGGACTCGGCTCCGGGGCAACGCTCTCGGCATCACGGACCTGGGGACAGCGCGGCGACCTGCTCGACCGCGACGGCCAGCCGCTCATGCCGGTCGGCAAGGTCTACCCGGTGCAGATCGACCCGAGCCGCGCCACCGTCGCGACGGTCCGCCAGCTCGAGAAGGTCGTCGACGAGCCCGCGGGGTCGCTCGTGGCCAAGCTGGAGGCCGCCACCAAGAGCGGCAGCAAGGCACCCATCGCGGTGATCACCTACCGCGAGAGCGACTTCCAGCAGCGCAAGGCCGCGCTCGACGGGCTCAAGGGCATCATCTACCCGGTGCGCGAACAGCCACTGGCTCGCACCCGGACCTTCGGCCAGCCCCTCCTCGGGTCGTACGGCCCGGTGAACGCGGAGCAGGTCAGTGCCAGCAAGGGCCGCTACGTCGCGGGCGACTACGCCGGCGTCAGCGGGCTGCAGGGACGCTACGACGCCGAGCTCGCCGGGACCCCGGGAGTGCAGGTGATCTCGAGCGCCAAGCCCGACAGCCCCCTGTTCAGCAAGGACGCGGTCGACGGCAAGGACGTGCAGACGACCCTCTCCCCCGACGCGCAGACGGCGGCGGAGTCCGCGGTCGCGCGCACCGGCTCGGTGCCCTCGGCCCTGGTCGCGGTGGATGTGAAGACGGGCGACGTCCTGGCCTCCGCCAACTCAGCGGCCCTCGGGTTCGACCGGGCCCTCACCGGCCAGTACCCCCCGGGATCGTCGTTCAAGATCGTCAGCACCTACGCCCTGCTGACCGGTGGCAAGGTGACGCCGACGACGTCGGTGGACTGCCCCGAGAAGTTCGTGGTCGACGGCCGTTCCTACAAGAACTACGAGGGCGAGTCCTTCGGCAAGCCCGACTTCGCCACCGACTTCGCGCACTCCTGCAACACCGCGTTCGTGAAGCTCTCGACCGACCTCGGCGACGGCGACCTCAGCAAGGCGGCCGACGCGCTCGGCCTCACCGGCTGGGCCAAGGGCGTCGGCGTCGGCAACGCGTTCGCGGCGAGCGTCCCCACCAACAACGGCAAGACCGACAAGGCCTCGGCCATGATCGGGCAGGGTCGCAACCTCACCTCACCCCTCGCGCTGGCGACCCTGGCCGCGTCGGTGGCCCGCGGCAGCGCCATACCGCCGGCGCTCGTGACCGAACCGGCGCCGGCCGGTGCGGACCGCACCCCCAGGCCGCTCGACGCGGGTGCGGTGAAGGAGCTGCGGGCGCTCATGCGGCAGGTCGTGACCGGCGGCACCGGCACCGTCCTGCGCGACGCCCCGGGCGGCCCGGTCAGCGGCAAGACGGGCACGGCGGAGTTCGGCTCCGCCAACCCGCCTGAGACGCACGCATGGTTCGTCGGCTACCAGGGCGACGTCGCGTTCGCGGCGCTGGTGGAGAAGGGCAAGAGCGGCGGCACCGTCGCGGCGCCGGTCGTCAAGGACTTCCTCGCGGCGCTGGCGAAGAAGTAGTCCCAGCAGAGCCAACACAGCACGAGGCCCCCACCGGGATCCGGTGGGGGCCTCGTTGAAGACTGTGGTTGAGCAGTCCTCGGATCAGATCGGGCGAACGGCGTCAGCCTGGGGGCCCTTCGGGCCCTGGGTGACCTCGAACTCCACGCGCTGCGCCTCGTCCAGCGAGCGGTAGCCCGAGGACTCGATGGCCGAGTAGTGGACGAACACGTCCGGGCCGCCGCCGTCCTGGGCGATGAAGCCGAAGCCCTTCTCAGCGTTGAACCACTTCACGGTTCCCTGTGCCATGGGGTAACTCTTTCCTTCGTAGCCATTGGAACCCCGCACTTTGCGAGGCCCCCGGCTGCCATGCACAACCCCACCGACGAGACATGCCCGCCCTCAGATGAGAAAGGCCCGCTCTGGTGGTGCTAGGGCGGGCACTTCATCGACCTCTGCGAGGAACTGCTTGTTGCAACCGCGACAGACGCTAGCACGCAGGATGCGAATCGTGGAGGCCCGCAGGAGTCATTTTCTGCCCCTACTTCCCCACCCCTCCCGTTCCGCGCAACTGCGTGGGCGGGCGGCTCGTCCGGCTCGCGCCGAGGGGGCGGCTCAGACCCCGCGGACCGCGCGGACCGGGGGGCGGTCGCCGCGGATGGTGGCCACCATGTCGACGACGCGGCGCGTGGCCCGCACGTCGTGGGCGCGGAAGACCGTGGCCCCGAGCCAGGCCGCCACGGCCGTCGCGGCGAGGGTCCCCTCGAGCCGGTCGTCGACCTCGACGCCCAGCGACTCGCCCACGAAGTCCTTGCGGGACAACGCCTGCAGGATCGGGAAGCCCAGCTCGGCAAGGTCGGCGGTGTGCCGCAGGACGACCAGGGAGTGTGCGGTCGTCTTGCCGAAGTCGAGCGTGGGGTCGACCAGCACGCGCTGCGCCGGGATCCCGGCCTCGACGGCTGCGGCGGCGCCCTCGGCGAGCGTGTGCAGGACGTCGCGGACGACGTCGAGGGGGTCCGGCCCGTAGGAGACGTGCACCGGGTCGGTCCTCGGGGGGAGCCCGCCGGTGTGTGAGCAGACCACCCCCGCGCCGATGCGCGCGGCCACGTGCACCAG
The DNA here is from genome assembly GCF_052114585.1 of Pedococcus sp. 2YAF34. NCBI lineage: Bacteria > Bacillati > Actinomycetota > Actinomycetes > Micrococcales > Intrasporangiaceae > Pedococcus > Pedococcus sp. 2YAF34. The sequence goes on along the minus strand of NZ_JBFRFA010000043.1, from coordinate 22,621 downwards.
CTCCGGGTCGTGCCCGGCCCAGGTGTCGTTGACGAGGTCCAGGCCGTGCCGGCCGGCCTCGAGGGCGACCTCACTGCGCCAGGTGTCGAGGCTCAGCACGAGGTCGGGGTAGGCCGCGCGGGCGTGCTCGAGGAACGGCACCACCCGTTCGACCTCCTCCTGCGCAGAGACGTGCTCGCCCTCCTGGCCTGCGCGGACACCGCCGACGTCGACGATGTCGGCACCGGCCGCGACCGCGTCGTCGAGGGCGCGCTTCGCGGAGTCGAGGTCGACGTGCCGGTTGCCGGCGAAGAACGAGTCGCGGGTGCGGTTGATGATGCCCATCACCGCCGGGGCCGAGGAGTCGAACGTGCGGCCGCGCAGGACCAGCGGCGGCGTGCTGGGTAGGTGCACGGGCTGCGGCTCCGGGGTCGACACGGCGCCATCCTCGCACCGGCACCTGCGCCCCGGTCGCCGACCATGGCACGGCGCGCTGGGTAGGGTCGGGACGTGGCCTTTGACTTCAGCATGAGCCCAGCCGTCGAGCAGCAGCGTCGCCGGGTCGAGGAGTTCGTCGCGACCGAGGTCGTGCCGCTCGAGCAGCGCGTCTTCGCCGAGGGCATGACCGACGCCCTGCGGGTGGAGCTGCAGGCGAAGGCCAAGGCGGCCGGCGTCTTCGCGCCCCAGGCACCCCAGGAGCTCGGGGGCGGCGGCTTCCGGTTCGACGAGTCCGCGGTGCTGCTCGAGGAGGCCGGCTACTCGCTGCTCGGCCCGCTCGCACTCAACTGCGCGGCGCCTGACGAGGGCAACATCCACCTGCTGCACGTGACCGGGTCGGCGATGCAGAAGGAGAAGTACCTCGAGCCGCTGGTGGCCGGCGAGGTGCGGTCCTGCTTCTCGATGACCGAGCCGCCGCCCGGCGCCGGGTCGGACCCCTCTGCCCTGAGGACCCGCGCCCGCCGCACCGACGGTGGCTGGGTCGTCAACGGCGACAAGTGGCTCATCACCGGCGCCGACGGTGCGGCCTTCTCCATCGTCATGGCGCTCAACGAGGGCGACGACGTCCCGCAGGGCGCGACGATGTTCCTCGTCGACGCGGACAACCCGGGGTTCGTCGTGGGCGAGCACATCGACACCATCGACGCGACGGGCGTGGGCGGGCACTGCCGTGTCACGCTGCGCGACTGCTTCGTGCCCGACGACCATGTGCTCGGCGAGGTGGGCAAGGGGTTCCAGAGCGCGCAGGTGCGCCTGGCCCCTGCCCGGCTCACGCACTGCATGCGCTGGCTCGGCGCGGCACGCCGCGCCCACGACATCGCGGTCGAACGCGCCGTCGGGCGTGAGCTGTTCGGCAGCACGCTCTCGGACCTGGGTATGGCGCAGGCCCTCATCGCCGAGAACGAGATCGACCTCGACGCAGCCCGGTCGATGATCTGGCACGCCTCGTGGGCCATCGCCGAGGGCCAGCGCAGCAGCGAGCAGTCCTCGCGCACCAAGGTGTTCGCGAGCGAGGCCGCCTGCCGCGTGGTCGACCGCTCGGTCCAGCTGGCCGGTGGCATGGGCACGTCCGAGGAGCTGGTGCTCGGCCGGATCTACCGTGACATCAGGTCGTTCCGCATCTACGACGGCGCCACCGAGGTGCACAAGATGTCGATCGCCCGGCGCGCGGCCCGCAGGGCCGCCGACCGCGCCGCGAGCCGGGACGCGCGCGCGTGAGCCAGCTCGGCGGGGTACCGGAGCCTGGGCAGGACCGCGAGGACGTCCCCGGCCTGCCGCGCGAGTCCTTCACCCGGTGGGCTGCCGACGCCGTGCCCGGGCTCGGGCCGGACTGGACGGCGGAGGTGATCTCGGGAGGGCTGTCCAACATCACCTACCGGGTGAGCAGCCCCACCGCGACGGTCATCGTCCGGCGGCCACCGCTGGGCAGGCTCCTGCCGAGCGCCCACGACATGGGTCGCGAGTCGAGGGTGCTGTCGGCCCTCTGGCAGACCGCCGTGCCGGTGCCGCAGGTGCTCGCTGCCACGACGGATGCCGACGTGGTCGGGGCACCGTTCTACGTCATGGCCCTCGTCGAGGGCACCGTGTACCGCGACCCGTCGCAGACGGCGGAGCTCACTGAGGCACACCGAGACCGGCTCTCCCATTCCCTCGTGGAGGTGCTCGCCGCCATCCACGCCGTCGACCTCGACGCCACCGGGTTGCGCGACTTCGGCCGGCCCGACGGCTACCTCGGGCGCCAGATCCGCCGGTGGAGCGGCCAGTGGGAGGCCAGCCGGACCCGCGACCTGCCGGCGATGGACGACCTCATCCGGGCCCTCGACGCCCAGCGCCCGATGGGTGGCGAGGTCACGCTGGTGCACGGCGACTACCGCCTCGACAACACCCTCGTCGCCGAGGAGCACGGACGGCCCACCGTCGCGGCCGTGGTCGACTGGGAGCTGAGCACCCTCGGCGACCCGCTGGCCGACCTGGCCACCTGGCTCACCTACTACTCCGGCCCCGGCGAGGACGGCAGCGCCGTCCCCGTGGCCGCGGGCCTGACCGCCCACGAAGGCTTCCCGACCACCGACGAGCTCGCGCACCGGTATGCCGCGGCGACCGGTCGCGACGTGTCGGGCCTGGACTACTACCGCGCGTTCACCGACTTCCGGCTCGCCGTGATCCTCGAGGGCGTGCACGCGCGGTACCTCGCCGGGAAGTCGATGGGCGAGGGGTACGACCGGGTGGGGACGTCGGTGCCGTTGCTCGTCGACCGGGCCCTGTCGCGCCTGTAGGTGGGTCCGCCCGCGTCTAGGAGTCGAAGCCCAGGCCCAGCCGGTCAAGGGTGCGCAGCCAGGCGTTGCGCCGTCCGGCGTTCTCGTCCGCGCGGGCCAGTGACCACCGGGTGAGCTGGATCCCGGCGTAGGCCAACGGTTCCGGCGGGAACGGCAGGGGCTTCTCGCGGACCATCTGCAGGCGGGTCCGCTCAGTGTCGGCGCCGTCGAGCAGGTCGAGGGTCACGGCGGCACCGAACCGGGACGCCCCGACCCCGAGACCCGTGTAACCGAGGGCGTAGGCGACCCGGCCGTCGAACGCCGAGCCGTAGAAGGCGCAGAACCGGGTGCAGGTGTCGATCGCGCCGCCCCAGCGGTGGGTGAACCGCAGCCCCTCGAGCTGGGGGAAGGTCTCGAAGAAGTGGGCGGCGAGCCGCTCGAACGTCTGCGGCCGCTGGTCGCGCGACGGCCGCACCCGTCGCCCGAGGTGGTAGATCGCGTCGTAGCCGCCCCACAGGACCCGGTTGTCGTCGGTGAGCCTGTAGTAGTGGAACTGGTTGGCCATGTCGCCGACACCCGCGCGACTCCGCCAGCCGATCGACGCCAGCTGCTGGTCGGAGAGGGGCTCGGTCATGAGGACGTAGTCGTAGACGGGCACGGTGTGCAGGCGCGTACGGCGCACCAGTGACGGGAACGCGTTGGTGCCCAACGCGACTCGCGCCGCACGCACATCCGGACCCTGCTCGGTACGCAGCCTCATCCCCGCACCGTCGCGCTGGAGGCCCGTCACCTTGGTGCCCTCCACGATCCGCACGCCGAGCGACTCGGCTGCGGCGGCGAGGCCCCACGCGAGCCGGGCCGGGTCGACCATGGCGGTCTCGTCAGGGCTGTGGACGCCCGCGAGGTAGGTGGGCGAGTCCAGCTCTGCGCGAATGGCGTCGCGGTCGAGGAACCGGGTCGCGCCTCCAGAGCCGACCTCCTCGCGCAGCCACTCCACCTGGTGGGGCGCGGTGGCGACCGTGAGCTCGCCGGTCCGGCGGAAGTCGCACTCGATGCCGTGGCGCTGCACCGTGCTCTCGATCGCGTCGAGGTTCGCGAGCCCGAGGCGGTGCAGCTGCTCGTACTCCGCCGGCCACCGCTCGCGCCCGTTGGCCTCGCCGTGGGTCAGACTCGCGGAGCAGAAGCCGCCGTTGCGCCCGGATGCGGCCCAGCCGATCCGTCCGGCCTCGAGGAGCAGGACGTCGCGCGCCGGGTCGGCCTCCTTGGCGAGCAGTGCGGTCCACAGGCCCGTGTAGCCGCCGCCGACCACGACCAGGTCGGCGGTGACGTCGGCCCGCCCGTCCTGCCCACCGTCGTCCAGGCGGGGGCGGGGCGCAGGGCGGTCGGCACGGTCGAGCCAGAACACCGACGGCGCTGCGGCCGCGAGCGCACCCGCAGCCGGTCCGCCCAGAAGGGCCACGACGTCAGCTGCCGGTGCAGTGGCGGTCGGCCACCTCGAGCGCCTCGTCGAGGATGGCCAGGCCCTCACGCACCTCGTCGGGCGTCGTCGTGCACGGCGGCACGACGTGGGTCCGGTTGAAGTGGGTGAACGGCCAGAGCCCGCGCTCCTTGCAGGCCGCGGCGAAGTCGTTCATCGGCTTGGCGTCGGCGCCACCGGAGTTGAACGGCACCAGCGGCTCCCGGGTCTCACGGTCACGGACCAGCTCCAGGGCCCAGAACGTCCCGAGCCCGCGGACCTCGCCCACGCTGGGGTGCCGCTCGGCGAGCTCTCGCAGTCCGGGGCCGATCACGTCGGTCCCCAGGTCGCGGGCGTGCTCGACGATGCGCTCCTCCTTGAAGATGTTGATGGAGGCGACGGCGGAGGCGCAGGCGAGCGGGTGACCGGAGTAGGTAAGGCCGCCCGGGAAGGGCCTGGTGTCGAAGGACCGGGCGATGCGCTCGGAGATGATGACGCCACCCAGGGGGACGTAGCCGCTGTTGACGCCCTTGGCGAAGGTGATGAGGTCGGGCGCGACGCCCCAGTGGTCGACGGCGAACCACTCACCGCAGCGCGCGAACCCGGCCATCACCTCGTCGGCGATCATGACGATGCCGTGCTCGTCGCAGATCCGGCGGACCCCTGCGAGGTAGCCGGGCGGGGGCACGAGGATGCCGTTGGTGCCGACGACCGACTCGAGGATGATCGCGGCCACGGTGTGCGCGCCCTCGACCATGAGGGTGTCGCGCAGGTGCTGCAGCGCGCGCTCGCACTCCTCCTCCTCGGTGGTGGCGTGGAAGGCGGAGCGGTACAGGTACGGGCCCCAGTAGCGCACCACGCCCGGCATACCCGGCTCGGAGGGCCACCGGCGCGGGTCGCCGGTCAGGGCAATGGAACCCGCGGTGGCACCGTGGTAGCTGCGGTAGGCGGCGAGCACCTTGTGGCGGCCCGTGTGCAGGCGCGCCATCCGCAGCGCGTTCTCGTTGGCCTCTGCGCCGCCGTTGGTGAAGAACACCCGGTTGAGGTCGCCGGGGGCGAGGTCGGCGATGAGGCGGGCGGCCTCGGAGCGGGCGTCATTGGCGAAGGCCGGGCTGATCGTGGTGAGGCGAGCGGCCTGCTCCTGGATCGCGGCGACCAGCCTGGGGTGCTGGTAGCCGATGTTGACGTTGACCAGCTGGCTGGAGAAGTCGAGGTAGCGCCTGCCCGCGTAGTCGGTGAAGTACGACCCCTGTGCCGAGGCGATCGGCAGCGGGTCGATGAGCCCCTGCGCCGACCACGAGTGGAACACGTGGCCCCGGTCGTCGCGACGGACCTGCTCCTCGGTGGCGCCCGTGACGGCGTCGAGCACGTCCGGCTGGACGGTGGTGTCGGTCATGCGTTGCCTCTCAACGGTTCTGCGGTGCCAGCGGGTCTGTCGTCAGCGGGTCTGGCGCGTCAGCGGGTCTGGCGTCAGCGGGTCTGCGGGAAGCCGAGGTCGACGCTCGAGGTCGCGGGGTCGGGCCAGCGCTGCGTGACGACCTTGCCGCGCGTGTAGAAGCTGATGCCCTCGGGCCCGTACATGTGCGTGTCGCCGAACAGCGAGTCCTTCCAGCCGCCGAAGGAGTAGTAGGCGACGGGGACCGGGATCGGGACGTTGATGCCGACCATGCCGACCTCGACGTCGAACTGGAACTCGCGCGCGGCCCCACCGTCGCGGGTGAAGATCGCGGTGCCGTTGGCATACGGGTTGGAGTTGATGAGCTCGAGGCCCTCGTCGTAGGTGTCCACGCGCACCACCGACAGGACGGGCCCGAAGATCTCGTCGGTGTAGACGGTCATCTCCGGGGTGACGTGGTCGAGCAGCGTGGTGCCGAGGAAGAAGCCGTCGGAGGGCAGGTCGCCCTCACGGCCGTCGACGACGACGCTCGCCCCGGCCTCCTGACCGGCGCCGATGTAGCCGGCCACCTTGTCGCGGTGCTCGGCGGTGATGAGCGGCCCCATGTCGGTGTCGGGGTCGGTGCCGGGCCCGACGGTGAGCTTGGGCAGGCGGGCGGCGATGGCGTCCACGAGCGGCTGCGCGACGTCCCCGACGGCGACCGCGACCGACAGGGCCATGCAGCGCTCGCCGGCCGACCCGTAGGCCGCGGAGACGACCGCGTCCGCGGCCATGTCGATGTCGGCGTCGGGGAGTACGAGGGCGTGGTTCTTGGCGCCGCCGAGGGCCTGGACGCGCTTGCCGTTGGCCGTGCCGCGCTCGTAGATGTACCGCGCGATCGGCGTGGAGCCGACGAAGCTCACCGCGGCGATGCCGGGGTGGTCGAGGATGGCGTCGACGGCCACCTTGTCACCGTGGACGACGGTGAAGACGCCGTCGGGCAGGCCGGCCTCCTTCCACAGCTGGGCCAGGAAGAGCGCCGCGGACGGGTCCTTCTCCGACGGCTTGAGGATGAAGGCGTTGCCACAGGCGATCGCGTTGGCGCACATCCACAGCGGCACCATCGCGGGGAAGTTGAAGGGCGTGACACCGGCCACGACACCGAGCGGCTGGCGGATGTTGTAGACGTCGACGCCGGTCGCGGCCTGCTCGCTGAAGCCCCCCTTGAGCAGGTTGGGGACACCGGTGGCGAACTCGACGTTCTCGAGGCCGCGCGCGATCTCGCCCGCGGCGTCGGACAGCACCTTGCCGTGCTCGGCGGTGATGATCTCGGCGAGCTCTGGCGTGCGCTGGTGCAGCAGCTCACGGAAGGCGAAGAGCACGGCGCTGCGGCGAGACAGGGAGGCCCGTCGCCACTCGCGAGCCGCGACGGTGGCGCTGGTGACGGCGGCGCCGAGCTCCTCGACCGAGGCGAGGTCGACCTCCCCGCTGACCGCCCCGGTGGCGGGGTTGAAGACCGGCGCCGTGCGACCTGAGGTGCCGGGGGCGGCCTTGCCGTCGATCCAGTGCGAGATGCGCGTCGTCATGCTCCACACAGTACGACCCAACCATTGCTGGCACAATAGAGTGTTTGTTATGGTGCAAACATGACCTCAAGGCCCGACGGCGCGACACTGACCGCGCTCGAGGAGCGGCTGGACACTCCGACGGCCAAGGGGCTGGCCCATGCCGTCTCGGCCGCCATCCGCGACGGCCACCTCGTCGCCGGCGACCGGCTCCCCCCGATCCGCACGGTGGCCGCACAGCTGGCCCTGTCGCCCACGACGGTGAGCGCGGCCTGGGCGCTGCTCGCGCGGTCGGGCACCGTGGCGACCGACGGGCGGCGGGGGACCACCGTCCTCGACGCCCGCGGTGGGGGCACCACCCGGTACCGCAAGGCGCTCGAACGGCCCTCGACGTTCGAGCTCGACCTGTCCACCGGCGTCCCGGACCCGGCCCTGCTCCCCGACCTCGGCGCGGCGCTGGCTGGCCTGACCTCGGCCCCGCGCACCGGCAGCTACCTCGACGACCCGGTGCTGCCCGCGCTGGGAGAGGCGCTGCGGGGCGACTGGCCGTTCGAGGTCGCTGAGGTCACGGTCGTCGACGGAGCCATGGACGCGATGGACCTGGTGGTGCGCACCCAGCTGCGGTTCGGCGACCGGGTCGTGGTCGAGGACCCCGCGTTCCCACCGCTGGTCGACCTGCTCGAGTCGATGGGGGCGCAGCTGGTGGGGGTCGCCGTGGACGAGGAGGGCCTGTCGGTCGAGGGCCTGCGCGCCGCGCTGGCCGAACCGGTGGCCGCCGTCTTCCTCCAGCCACGGGCGCAGAACCCCACCGGCGTGACCACCACCCGACGGCGGGCCCGCGCACTGGCCGAGCTCCTGTCGGGGACGGACGCCCTCGTCGTCGAGGACGACTCCGCGGCCGGCCTGTCGTCGGCGGCGCTCGCGAGCCTCGGACGCTGGATACCCGACCGCACCGTCCACATCCGGTCGTTCTCCAAGTCGCACGGCCCAGACCTACGGCTGGCCGCCCTGAGCGCGCCGGCCCCGGTCCTCGGCGCGGTGTCCGCCCGGCGCCAGCTCGCGCAGGGCTGGTCCAGCAGGCTCCTGCAACAGGTGCTCCTCTCCCTCCTCACCGACGACGCCGCCGCTGCGCAGGTGCGCACGGCCGCCACCACGTATGCCGCGCGGCGGGCGTCCGTCGTCAGCGGCCTCCGCGCCCGCGGGGTCGAGGTCGGCGGCAGCGAGGGCATCAACATCTGGGTGCCGGTGCACGACGAGACCGCCGCCGTGGTCCGTCTCGCCAGCCAGGGGATCGGCGTGGCGCCCGGCGCACCGTTCCGCCTGGGCGCGCCCGCCGCCGACGGTGGTCACGTCCGCGTCACCGTCGGGCTGGCCACCGGCGACCTCGAGCCCCTCGTCGACGCGCTCGCCGACGCCGCGCAGACGACGGGCTGGAGCGGTCGCGCCCGCTGAGGCCACCGGCTCAGCCTTCCCGCAGAGCCAGCCTCGAACGGGTCCGGGCAGGCGCGAAGGCCGGGCTGCAGGGTTGCCCGGCCTCCGGCCCGCCGCCCTAGAGCGGACGTCAAGTGGCCCCAGTCGAAGGTAACCACACCGTTCGACACCGAGGATCCCGCAATGGGCGTAGCCAGCGCACCGGTTTGGGCCCGGCGTCTCGCTGGCTGGCCCACCGGAGCCCCCGGCGGAGGGCGTGGGAGCCGTCGCCTCCGCTGCGCTCCGGCTCCTCCCGAATCCCGCGTGCTCGCTCCCCTTCATCCCCCGACCCCGAACGCCGCTGCTCCGAGGGCGCTGCGCGCCCACCGGAGCTTCGGCGGAGGGCGTGGGATTCGAACCCACGATGACGTTGCCGCCATAGCGGTTTTCAAGACCGCCGCACTAGGCCACTATGCGAGCCCTCCATGACCCGCCGACATCGAAGCCGGCCAGCCGGGGGCCACGCTATCGTCACGTCGTGGACGCCTACCAACGTGAGGGCGAGACCGAGGCGCAGCGCCTGGACCGCAACTGGGACGAGCTGCTCCAGGAGTTCCGGGTGTCCCAGACCGGCGTCCAGATCCTCACCGGCTTCCTGCTCACCCTGCCGATCCAGCCCGCGTTCCACGGGATCACCACGTTCGAGCGGGCGGCCTACGTGGCCGCCATCAGCGCCAGCATCATGGCCACCTGCCTCCTCATCACCCCGGTCGCGATGCACCGGTGGCTGTTCCGGCAGCGGCGCAAGGAGACCCTGGTCCTGATGGCCCACCACCTCGCCATCGCGGGGCTCGTCGTCCTCGCGGGCGCGGTCGTCAGCGTCATGGCGTTCACGTTCGCCCTCGTCTTCAGCGACCTCCTCGGGGCCGTCGTGGCCGCCTGCGGCGTCATCGTGTTCCTGGGGGCGTGGGTCGTCCTGCCCCTCTCCCTGCGCCGGCGGTTCACCACCGGCGACCGCTCGACAAGCCCCTGAGCAGCGGTTTTGTTAGGGTCGAAGCCACCCCGAACAAAGGATTCACCATGGGCAAGCTGACCTTCATCGCCGGCGTCGCCGCCGGTTACGTCCTCGGCGCCAAGGCCGGGCAGAAGCGCTACGAGCAGATCCGTGGGCGGGCCAACCAGCTGTGGACCAGCGACCCGGTCCAGTCCCGCGTCGACACCGTCAAGGACGTCGTCAAGGAGCAGGCCCCGGTCGTGGCCGCCAAGCTGGGCGACGTCGCGAAGAGCGCCGGTTCCACCGCGCTGAGCGCTGGAGCGAGCGCCAAGGACCGCGTCACCGGCGAGGACCTCCCCGACACCATCCACCGCGGCAGCGACGGCAAGCTGCACGCCGACACCACCGGCTTCGGTCCCGGGGGCTCCAAGCTCCCCTGAGCCGACCTTGCGCCGACCACGAGTCGAGCACGAGTCGAGCACGAGTCGGCCCTGGCCGTGTTCTCGCCAGACCGGGCACGACGAGGAGCCCGCGGCGCCGCACACCGGATGTGTGTGCAGCACCGCGGGCTCCTTCGCGCACCCCCGTACGCGGCCACGCCCCTACGGAGGACGCCGCCTAGGGACGTCGCCGGGAAGGCCGGGCCGGACGGCTGCTGGCGACCCCCGACCAGCACCGCCCCGCACCGACGCCTCCCGACGACGCGCCCCGCAGGGCTGCCCGACCGCGAAACCCCTGTCGCGACCGGACCACTCGCTGGCTCCCCCAGGGCCAGCTGACCTCGGCCACCCGTGTCCGCCGCCATCGGCACTCACCAGACCTGGGTGACATGAGGGTCCTTTCGTGGCGTCCGCCCCGTTCCCCTTGACCGGGCCGGACACGATGAAGGAGCGGCCGGCCCCCCGCCTGATACACCGGCGCCCGAACTTCTCGTCCCGAGAGTCCTGAGCACCCCGCGGGGCGCAACCGGGCCCGTCCGAGAGGTATCAGCGGGAACCTCCGGTTCTCCTGTCAGCGACGTGGTGGTCTCACTACGCTGACCAGCGGCGCACCGGTTGCGTCCGCGTCGGCTTCCGCCCACAGGGGAGAGCTCATGGCACAGACGAGGGCCCCCACCTCGAGCCGAGGACCGGGTCGACGCATCCCCCGGGTGGGGGTGCCGGGCAGTGCCGTCCGCCGGCTCGGGGTACGCGCCCTCGACCCCGCCACGAGCAAGCGGCTCGGCGACCAGCCGGCACCCAGCCCCACGGCATACGTGGGTGACTGCCTGCTGGTCCGCGGCCTCGTCCAGGGACGCGCCGGCGGGCCGATCGCCGCCCTGCGCGAGCTGCTGAAGGACCGCTACAGCGTCGAGGAGCGGCGCGAGACCGGCCTCGGCGACCTGTTCGCCCGCCTCGAGCTCACCGAGGAGCTCGACCGGGTGGGCACCACGAGCGTGGTCATCGCCCCGCTCACCGGTGTCGCCGTCGAGCCCCCGGACGCCTGGAAGATCCTGCAGGACCTGCGCGCCGCCGACCCCGGCGCCGCCCGCTCCGTCGAGCTCTGCCACGTCATGGTCGGCACCGGGTACGGCGAGGGCGTCGGGTACGGCGAAGGGGTCGGGTACGGCGAGGGCGTGGGTTACGGGGAAGGCGTCGGCTACGGCGAGGGCGTCGGGTACGGAGAGGGCGTGGGCCTCGCGGGCCTGCCCGGGGGCGGCCCCTCCGGCCGCTCCCCCGTCACCTTGGCCGCACCGAACCCCTGCCCGGAGACGATGCCGGAGGGCCCGGTGGTCGCCCTGCTGGACACCGGGATCGGCAGGCACGAGTGGTTCGAGCGCGGGGTCATCCGTGACGTGGAGGTGGGCGGCGAGCCGGTCGGCCTCGTCTTCACGGCCGAGGACGACCCCGAGAACACCGGTGTCACCATCGACCGTGTCAACGGCGTCCTCGACCGGCTCGCCGGCCACGGGACCTTCATCGCCGGCATCGTGCGCCAGCACTGCCCCGAGGCGACCCTCATGGCGGTGCCCGTGATGTACGGCGACGGGGTGGCCGACGAGGCGGTGGTCGTCGACGCACTGCAGCTGCTCTACGCCCGCCAGCTCCTCGCCCTGCGCGACCCGGAGCGCTGGGGACCGCTGGTCGACGTGCTGTCGCTGTCGCTCGGCTACTACCACGAGACCGTCGGCACCTTCGACGACGAGGGCGCCCTCGTCACGGCCCTGAAGGCGCTCGCCTCCACCGGCGTCGCCGTGGTCGCGGCCGCCGGCAACGGAGCCAGCGACGTCGAGTTCTTCCCGGCGGCGTTCGCCGTGGGCAGCGGGTTCGCCGTGCCCCTGGTGAGCGTCGGCGCGCACAACCCCGGGGGCCGCAACAAGGGCGGCCCGACCGTGTCGGTCTACTCCAACACCGGCACCTGGGTGAAGGGCTACCGCTGCGGCACCGCGGTCGTCAGCACCATGCCGACCACGTTCGACGGCAGCATCCGCAGCGTGCTCAACCTGCCCGGCTCGAAGAACCCGACGCGCGGCTCGATCGACCTCGACGACTACTCCGGCGGGTTCGGCCAGTGGAGCGGCACGTCGTTCGCGGCCCCCGCCCTCGCCGGCGACGTCGCGGCCTGGCTCGTCACCCATGCCACACCGGACGCGGACGCGGCGGCCCGCGTGAAGCTCGCAGGTCGAGCCGTTGCCGCCGCCGTGAAGGGGGACCACTGATGCACACCGACGGCACCACCGGGAGCCTGGCCGAACGCGCGGCACGCGCGTTCTCGGCCTACCGCGAGGGTGACGCCCAGGCCATGTCGGACCTGGTCGACACCACCACGACCCTCCTCTGGCACACCGCCCGGAGCCAGGGCCTCGACCCCGCTCAGGCGGAGGACGTCGTCCAGACGACCTGGCTGCTGCTGGTCCAGCACGCGCCGTCCATCCACGACCCCCAGGCCGTGCTCAAGTGGCTCATCACCACCACCCGGCGCGAGGCGTGGGCCACGGCCAGGAAGTCCCGGCGCGAGGACGTCCGCGAGGAGCTCGGCGAGGACCTCGACACCACGCAGGACGTGGCCGGCGAGCCCGAGCAGGTGCTCGTCCGGGGCCAGGAGCAGGTGGTGCTGTGGAGGCACTTCGCCACGCTGTCGACCCGGTGCCAGCAGCTGCTGCGCGTCGTGGCCCTCGCCGAGCGGCCGGACTACGCGCACGTGGCGGAGGCACTGGGCATGCCGGTCGGCAGCATCGGCCCCACCCGTGGCCGGTGCCTGGCCAAGCTCCGCGTGGCGCTCAAGGCCGATCCCGGATGGGACGTGGCGTCGTGAACGAGGACCTCGACCTCGACCGCCTGGCCGAGGAGCCCCTGGACGCTGAGGACGCGCGCGCCCTGGCCACCCTGCGGTCGATCGTCGCGGCCAGCGACCCCGTGCCGTCGGGACTGGCGGAGCGCTCGAAGTTCGCCATGACGGTGGCCGCCCTGGAGGCCGAGGTTGCCCAGATCACCCGGGCCGGCGCCGAGACGGCCGGGGTACGGACGACGACCTACGACCGCGCGCAGACCATCACGTTCTCCAGCGCCCACCTCAGCGCGATGATCACCATCGAGCCGGTCGACGGTGGCCGGGCCCGCATCAGCGGGTGGGTCAGCGCCGACGGCCCCACCGCGGTGGAGCTGCGCGAGCGCTCCCGCACGCAGACCACCGAGACCGACGCCGACGGCAGGTTCAGGTTCACGACGGTCGAACGTGGGCTCGTGCACCTGGTGCTGCGCCGGCTCGACCTGCCGGACAGCCGCCCGGTCATCACCCCGGCCATCGAGATCTAGGGGACGCCATCGAGGTCGCGGACCCACAGGTCGGGGAGCTGCTCTCGCGGGCCCGCCACCTCAACTCCATCGGGCGGTTCCGCGATGCCGAGCGCGCGCTGCGGCAGGCGCTCAGGCGCAGTACCCGGCTCCCGGACGAGGAGCAGTCGGTGGCCAGGGCACGCGTGCTCATCACCCTCGCATGGACCACCTTGGCCCTGCGGGACCGGGGCAGGGCCCTCGCGTTGCTCGACGAGGCCCGCGGCCTGACCGACGCGCCGCGGCTCGTCGCGCTCACCCACGTGCAGCAGGCCATGCTCCACGTGTACTGCGCGGAGTGGCGTGAAGCCGTGGCGGCACTCGACCGGGTCGGACCCGCCTTCGACCTGCTCACCGAGCGCGAGCAGGTGGCCGCCCTGCTCAACGGCGGCCTCTCGCACCTGTCGCTGCTCCAGCTCGGGCCGGCCCGGACCGAGCTCGAGCGCGCCCTGGCCCTCAGCCTCGAGCACGACCTGCCCGAACAGGAGTTCAAGGCACGGCACAACCTGGGCTGCCTGGAGTTCTACGCCGGCCACCTGCCGCAGGCCATCGCCCTCATGCGCGCCGCCGACGAGGTCGACGCGCCCGTGGCGCGGGCGCGGGCCAAGCAGGACCTCGCGGCCGTGCTGCTGGAGGCAGGCCTCCTCGACCAGGCCCGTGACACCCTCGTCGACGCCCTGGGCCGGGCGCGGGCCGAGGGACTGCGGCTGGAGCAGGCCGACATCAGGCTCGACCTCGCCGCTGTGGCGGTGCTCGACCGCGACACCGCCCGCGCCCGGCGCGAGCTGGGGGCGGCCATCCGGGTGTTCCGGTCGCGGGGGGCCGTCGGCCGCCAGCAGAGCACGGCCCTGCTGCGCTCCTCGGTCGACGTCGCCGAGGGGCGCGTACCCCGCGACCTCGACGAGGTCCTCGCCCCGTACCTGCCGTCGGGCACCGGTCCCTCGCCCGTGACCCCGGACGAGCGGCTGGCTGCGCGGCTGCGCGTCGAGTCGCTGCTCCTCTCCGGCGACGTCGAGGCTGCGGCCCGGGCTGCGCAGCGCCTCGGTGGACGTGCGCGCCAAGGGCTCGCGGGTGACATGCACGACCGCCTCCTGCTGGCCAAGGTCGCTGCGGCACAGGGCGACTCACGAGGCGCCCGCCGCGAGGTGCACACGGCCCTGCGGCGGCTCACGCAGCGTCAGGCACCGAGCCAGAGCCTCGAGGTGCGGTCGGCGCTGGCTGTCCACGGTCGGCGCCTCGCCGAGTGGGACCTCGACGACGCCCTGCGCAGCGGTTCGGCCAGGCGGGTGTTCGACAGCGTGGAGCGGTGGCGGGCGGTCTCGCACCGGCTGCCACCGCTGGCCGGCACCGACGACCCGGCCGGCGCCGAGCTGGTGGCAGAGCTGCGCCTGGCCAGGCGGCAGCTGGCCGACGCGGCCGAGCCAGGCGGCGGTGGCGCCGGCGCCAGTGCCGGTGCCGGTGCCGACGTCACGGACCGCGACGGCGGCAGGTCCGGCGAGCTCGACCGGCTGCAGGCACGGGTGGCCCGCCTGGAGTGGCAGGTGTCCCAGCAGGACTGGTCCACCGCCGAGCACGGCGACGGGTCGGGCGTGGACGGCGCGACCACGCTGACCGGGGCCCGGGCAGCGCTCGAGCGCCGGCAGGAGCAGGCCCTGGTGCTCTTCGACCACGGACACGACCAGTACCTGCTGCACACCGGTCCGTCCGGGACGACGGTGCAGCGCCTGGACGGCCTCGCCGAGGTCGAGGCGCTGGCCGAGCGCCTCACGCGCGACCTCCGGGCCGAGGCCTACGCCGCGGCCGACCCGGTCATGGCCCGCGCCGTGGGCCGTGCCGTCGACAGCTCCCTGGCCCAGCTCGACCGGGTGCTCCTAGGCGCCACCGAACTCGGCGACGAGCCGGGGGGCATCGTGGTGTGCCCGAGCCGGTCGCTCGCGAGCGTGCCCTGGGCTGCCCTGCCCACCCTGGCCGGGCGCCCGGTCACCGTCGCCACGTCGATGACGCGCTGGGCGGCTCCCACGCCCGTGCCGGAGACGCCGGCCCACACGCCACTGTCGGTGTCGGCCCTCGCCGGCCCCGACCTGCGGCGAGCCCGCCTGGAGGCGGACGCCGTCGCATCGGTGTGGGGCGCGTCCGTGAGCGCCTCGGGCACCGCCGACGGTCCGGCCCTGCGGCGGGCGCTGCGCCGGGACACCGTGGTGCACGTCGCGGCCCACGGCACCCACGAACGGCAGAACCCCTACTTCTCCTCGTTGCTCCTCGCCGACGGCCCGCTCTTCGCCCACGAGCTCCCGCGGCCGGTCACGTCGAGCCACGTGGTGCTGTCGGCGTGCGACGTCGGCCAGGCAGACCTGCGGCCGGGCGACGAGCCACTGGGGCTCACGTCGGCCCTGCTCGCCCTGGGCGTGCGCAGCGTGGTCGCCGCCGTCGCCCCGGTGCCCGACGAAGTGGCTGCGGCTGCCATGGTCGACTACCACCGGCTGCTCGCGACCGGCCACGGCTCGGCCGAGGCCCTGGCGGCGACGGTGGCCGCCCACCCGGGCGCGCGCGCCTTCAACCTCTACGGCGCCGACTGGGCCGCACCCCGTACCGCAGCACCCTCCTGACCTGCCCTCGGCACCGCAGGGAGCCGCGTCACGCTGACCGGGCGCGCGCCGTGGGTGAGGCTCAGATCCAGAGGGCGGGGTCCTTGAACATCGCCTCGTAGGGGTCCTCGCGACCCTCCGGGAACCGGATCGCCGCGGGGATCCCCGTCGCCACGGCACCGGCGGGCACGTCCTTGACGACCACCGAGTTGGCGCCCACCTGCACGTCGTCGCCGATGTGCACCGCCCCGAGGATGCGGGCCCCGGCTCCGACGGTCACCCGGTTGCCCAGGGTGGGGTGTCGCTTGACCTTCGCCAGCGAACGACCGCCCAGGGTGACCCCGTGGTAGAGCATCACGTCGTCGCCCACCTCGGCCGTCTCGCCGATGACCACACCCATGCCGTGGTCGATGAAGAAGCGCCGGCCGATGGTGGCGCCGGGGTGGATCTCCACGCCCGTGAGCGACCGGGCCGCCGTCATCAGCACCCGCGCCACCAGCTTCGCCGCGCCACCGCGCAGCCAGAGGCGGTGCGCCAGCCGGTACACCCAGATGGCGTGCAGCCCCGGCGAGTTGAGCGCGAGGTCGAGGCGCGAGGCAGCCGCGGGGTCGCGCGCGATGGCCGCGTCGAGGTCGTCGACGACACGGCTTCGCGCGCGACGCGCATACAGGGCCAG
Organism: Pedococcus sp. 2YAF34; assembly: GCF_052114585.1. Classification (NCBI taxonomy): domain Bacteria; kingdom Bacillati; phylum Actinomycetota; class Actinomycetes; order Micrococcales; family Intrasporangiaceae; genus Pedococcus; species Pedococcus sp. 2YAF34. The sequence goes on along the minus strand of NZ_JBFRFA010000043.1, from coordinate 6,016 downwards.
GGTCACGGGTACAGCGCCGCCAGTCAGTCGAGGAGGTCGGAGAACAGGATGGTGGACAGGTAGCGCTCACCGAACGACGGGATGATCACGACGATCGTCTTGCCGGCGTTTTCGGGGCGGCGGGCGACCTGGTCTGCGGCGGCAAGCGCTGCGCCGGAGGATATGCCGACGAGCAGGCCCTCCTCCTTGGCTGCACGGCGCGCCCACTCCACCGAGGTCTCGGCGTTGATGTCGATGACCTCGTCGTAGATGTCGCGGTCGAGGATCTCGGGCACGAAGTTGGCGCCGAGGCCCTGGATCTTGTGGGGTCCGGGCTGGCCGCCGTTGAGGATCGGGGACTCCTCGGGCTCGACGGCGATCATCTTCACCCCGGGCTTGCGCGACTTGAGCACCTGGCCGACGCCGGTGACGGTGCCGCCCGTGCCGATGCCGGCGACGACGATGTCGACCTCGCCGTCGGTGTCCTTCCAGATCTCCTCCGCCGTGGTCTTGCGGTGGATCTCGGGGTTGGCCTCGTTGGCGAACTGGCGGGCGAGGATGCCACCCCGCTCGGCGGCGATCTCCTCGGACTTCGCGACCGCGCCCTTCATCCCGAGGGCTCCCTCGGTGAGGACGAGCTCGGCGCCGTAGGCGCGCAGCAGCGCGCGGCGCTCCTTCGACATGGTCTCGGGCATGGTGAGCACGACGTTGTAGCCGCGCGCGGCGCCGACCATCGCGAGCGCGATACCGGTGTTGCCCGAGGTGGCCTCGACGATGGTGCCGCCGGGCTTGAGCTCACCGCTGGCCTCCGCGGCGTCGACGATGGCGACGCCGATGCGGTCCTTGACCGAGGAGGCCGGGTTGTAGAACTCGAGCTTGGCAGCCACCGTGGCGTCGCTGGTGATGATGCGGTTGATGCGCACCAGCGGGGTGTTGCCGATGAGCTGGGTCACGTCGTCGTGGATCGGCATGCGCCTCTACTTTCGGTATGCCGCGGGCTCACATCGAGCGCGGTCGTGGGCAGTGTGTGGTGCCAGTCCTCCGTGTCAGCGAAGAACCGTTATGGATATTCCAACAGATCGTTATGTCGGGTGCAACGGGCGTCCGGGTGTCACACTCCTGCGGTGCGCGGACATCTCCCCCTGTGAAGGCACGAGGGCACCACCGGGGTGTCGAGGACGAGGGGGACGGACCGATGAACGACCACGACGAGCTGGGCGCGCTGCTCACGGCGAGCGCACCACCGGCACCCGACCACGCACCGGCTGCCGCGCTGTCCCTGACGGTCGCCCGCGAGGTCGTGGCCGCCGACCGTGGGCTGCAGGGCCGGGTCCGCGGGCTCCGACGCCGCCACAAGGTCGCCACGGCGTTCACCGCGGCGGCGATCGTCCTCGTGCCGACCGCCGCCTTCGCCGCCCAGCACTTCCTGGCCCGGACCGGGACCTACGGCAACCCCGCCCTCAACGGGGAGTTCGAGGACGGCTCGGAGCGGATCAACATCTGCGCCAAGGACTTTGCCGACTACGTCGCGACGCTGGCACCTTCCACGATCCAGGCGGCACCCGGGCACTCGTGGCAGGAGTACGCCCAGGTCACCGCCCGCAGCTACACCCAGGAGGGCAGCTGCACCGGCACCAACCAGGGCCTGGTGCAGGAGACGATGCTGCGAACGCAGCTGCTCACGATGGCCAGCGGCGACTGGGGCTGCTCGCTGGTGTGGGCCGGCGAGGACCACGACCGGTCGGCGGCGTCGACGGCACGTGCGGCGATGGTCGGCCTCGACTCGGAGGCCCGGCGGCTCAGCCCCCAGGAGGGCACCGTCGGGACCTGGGACCCGGACGGCTTCCTGCGCATCAGCAAGGACCCCGAGTTCGTGGGGTGCGAGCGATGACGCCGGCCGAGCGGCGGTTCGAGGAGCTGGCGACCACCTGTGGTCCGCGCGTCCTCGCCTACCTCGCCCGTCGGACGACACCTCGCGAGGACGCCGCCGACGTCTACCAGGAGGTCCTCACCACGACTTGGCGCAAGGTCCACCACGCCCCCGAGGTGCAGGGCGAGGCGTTGGCGTGGATGCTCGCCATCGCGCGGCGCACCCTGGCCAACCACCGGCGCTCGACCGGGCGGCGGCTCGCAGCCACGGACCGGCTGCGCCACGAGCTCGCGGCGTCCCTGCCCTCGGAGGGGGCGGGCGGGGACGACCGCGTGGACGAGGTCCGGTCCGCGCTGGCCGACCTCGGCGAGGACGACCGCGAGGTCCTGCTCCTCACCTACTGGGAGGGCCTGACCAGCGAGCAGGTGGCTGCGGTGGTGGGGGCCGGCGCGGCCGCGACCCGCAAGCGGATCCAGCGGGCCCGCGAGCGCCTCGCGGGGGCGCTCCGGGGGCACGACGCCGTACCGCTCGCGGCTGCCGGGAGGTCGTCAGCCGCGCCACGCGGTTGAGCCGGGTCACATCGAGGTAAGCGGACGCTTACCCACGGGTAGCATGACCGCCATGTCTGCCCTCCAGGTCGTCGCGCTCGTGGTCTGCGGCGTGGTCACTCTCGTGGCCATCGCCCTGTTCGCCCGCGTGGTCCGTCACTTCCTCAGCGTGTTCCGACTCGGCCAGCCCGCACCCGGGCGCACCGATGACAAGGGGGCACGCACGGTCACGCTGCTGCGCGAGTTCCTCGGGCACACGCGGATGTCGCGGCTGCCGGTCGTGGCGGTGGCGCACTGGTTCACGATGATCAGCTTCGGGGTCCTGTTCTTCACCCTGGTCAACGCGTTCGGCCAGCTGGCCGACCCGGAGTTCGCCCTCCCCCTGATCGGGCACTTCTTCCTCTACGAGTGGGTCACCGACGTCTTCGCGTTCGGTGGGTTCATCGGCATCGTCCTGCTCATGGCGATCCGCCAGAAGAACCACCCGCGCAGCGCCGCCGGCGAGGGCGGGCGCCGCAGCCGCTTCTACGGGTCGACGTTCTGGCAGGCCTACTACGTCGAGCTCACGATCCTCGGCGTCACCATCTGCATCGGCCTGCTCCGCGCGCTGGAGTGGACCCTGGCGCGCCAGCTCGGCACCGGCCAGGACACCGCGCTGCACTTCCCGCTGACGGGCTGGATCGGCAACGCCTTCACCGGCCTGTCCACCGACACGGTGAAGAACCTCATCGTGGTCATCGCCGCGGTGAAGATCCTCATCTCCTTCGCGTGGATGATCACCATCTCGCTGCAGCCGACCATGGGCGTCGCCTGGCACCGGTTCCTCGCGTTCTTCAACATCTTCCTCAAGCGGCACGCCGACGGCCGCACCTCCCTCGGCGAGCTCCAGCCGCTCATGGTCGACGGCGCACCCGTGGACTTCGAGAACATCGAGGAGCTCGACGAGGACGCGGCGCTCGGTGTCGGCAAGGTCGAGGACTTCACCTGGAAGGGCCTGCTCGACTTCACGACCTGCACCGAGTGCGGCCGCTGCCAGTCCCAGTGCCCGGCCTGGAACACCGACAAGCCGCTGTCACCGAAGATGCTCGTCATGACGCTGCGCGACCACGCGCACGCCAAGGCGCCGTGGCTGCTCGCGGCCGAGGGTGACCGCGAGGCCCTCGGCGAGTCCGCCGCCGCGCTGGCCGAGGTCCCGCTCATCGGCGACACCGGGTACGACATCACCAACCCGCTCGGCGCCTACAACCCGCACGGCCCCGACGCGGTCATCGACCAGGACGTCCTGTGGTCGTGCACCACCTGCGGCGCCTGCGTCGAGCAGTGCCCGGTCGACATCGAGCACGTCGACGCGATCGTCGACATGCGGCGCTACCAGAACCTCATCGAGTCGGCGTTCCCCAACGAGCTCGGTGGCCTGTTCAAGAACCTCGAGAACAAGGGCAACCCGTGGGGCATGGCCGCCCGCGCCCGCCTCGACTGGGCCAAGGACCTGCCGTTCGAGGTCAAGATCCTCGGCCAGGACGTCGACTCCGCCGACGACGTGGACTACCTGTTCTGGGTGGGCTGCGCCGGTGCCTACGAGGACCGGGCCAAGAAGACGACCCGTGCGGTCGCCGAGCTGCTCGACCAGGCCGGGGTGTCGTTCGCGATCCTCGGCGACGGCGAGTCCTGCACCGGTGACTCCGCCCGCCGCGCCGGCAACGAGTTCCTCTTCCAGATGCTGGCCCAGCAGAACGTCGAGACGCTCAACGAGGTCGGCGCCACCAAGATCGTCGTCACCTGCGCCCACTGCTTCAACACCATCAAGAACGAGTACCCGCAGCTCGGCGGCAAGTACGAGGTCGTCCACCACACCCAGCTGCTCAACCGCCTCGTCCGCGAGAAGAAGCTCGTCCCCGTCGCCCGTCCGGCCGGGGCACCCGGCGCCTCGCCCAAGTCGACGAACAAGGACGTCGCCTCCACCGCGGAGACCGTGACCTACCACGACCCCTGCTACCTCGGCCGGCACAACGGCGTCTACGCCCCGCCGCGCGAGCTGATCGGCGCCCTGCCCGGCGTCGAGCTCAAGGAGATGGAGCGCACCAAGGAGAAGTCGTTCTGCTGCGGCGCCGGTGGTGCCCGCATGTGGATGGAGGAGAAGCTCGGGACGCGGATCAACACCAACCGCACCGAGGAGGCCATCGCCACCGGCGCCGAGCGGATCGCCATCGGCTGCCCGTTCTGCCGCGTGATGATGTCCGACGGCCTCACCGCCGCGCAATCCGAGGGCAAGGCCGAGGAGGTCGAGGTCGTCGACGTCGCGCAGATGCTCCTCGCTGCCGTGAAGCGTGGGGACGGTGGCCAGCCGGCCAACGCCCCGGCCGCGGAGCCGACGCCCGATCCCGAGCCGGAGCCCGCTCCCGTCGCCTGACCTCAGCGGCCGCGTCGGCCTGCGTCCGCCCGGAGGCGCGCTTCCTCGTCGAGGAGGCGCGCCTCGTGCGTTCCCGGGGCGGCCCCGCCGCGCGAGGCCGGCCACCACCACGCCGTACCCGGCTCGGCCGGCGCCTGCGGGTAGGTGTCCAGGAGCTGTTCCACCATCGCTGCAAGGACGGCGTGCAACCGGTTGGTCAGGCCCTCGGCGTCCTCGCCCGGCAGGGGCGTGAGGGGCTCGCCGACGAGCACGCGCACGGCCGTGCCCCGCCGGAGGCTGACACGCCCACCCACGGTGAGGACCCGGTGCACGCCCCAGTGCGCGACCGGCACGACCGGCGCACCGGTGCGCAGCGCGAGGTAGGCGGCCCCCCGCCTGAGGTCGGCCCAGTCCTTGACCTCGAAGGCGCGCCCGATGGTGGCCTCGGGGTAGATGCCCACGACCTCGCCCGCCTGCAGCGCCCGGTACGCCGTCCGCGCCGCCGTCTCCCCGTGCGCCCGGTCGACCGGGATGTGGCCCATGCCGCGCATCAGCTGGCCGGAGACCGGAGCGTCGAACACGGCCTGCTTGGCCATGAACCGGATGAGGCGCCCGCGCCGCGTCCCCACGAGGCCGACGACCATGAAGTCGATGAAGCTGCTGTGGTTGGCCGCGACGACGACCGGGCCGGTCCGGGGGAGGTGGTGCGCGCCGTCGATGTCGATCCGCAGCCCCAGCACCCGGAACAGGGCTCGGCACAGGCGGATGACGACGCGGTAGGTGAGGTCGGGCACGGGGGTGGTTCGGCGCGGGCCCGGGTCCGGTTGGCTCAGGCGACCTCGGCCATCAGGGCCGCCAGCTTGGCGCGAGAGCTGATCTCGAGCTTGCGGAAGATGTGGGACAGGTGGGCGTCGACGGTGCGCGGGGAGACGAACAGCTGCTCGGCGATCTGGCGGCTGGTCAGGCCCTCCGACACCAGCTCGGCCACCGCACGCTCGGCGCGGGTGAGCACCGCGAGGGGCGAGGGCGCCTCCGGCTCGCTCGCTGCCGCCACCAGGCCGGCGGCCCCGGCGACACCGACCGCGGTGAGCCGGCCACCCACCACCCACCCGGGCGGGCAGTCCCGGACCGCGCCCACGACGGAGGGCACACCCGGACGGCGGTGGGCCACCGCGCGGCGCGGCAGCCGCAGCGCCGCCGCCGCTCCGGCGAGCTGGCGGTAGGCAGCCG
>NZ_JBFRFA010000042.1:0-28166 GCF_052114585.1 Pedococcus sp. 2YAF34 | reverse complement strand
ACCGACCTGCACAACCAGATCTCCCTGTGCACCGCCCACCACGACGGCATCGACCGCGGCGACCACACCATCACCGGCAACCCCAACACCCCCGACGGACTCGTCGTCACCAACCGGCACGGCCTGACCATCCGACCACCCCGACCCGCCGACACCGCACCCCCACCCGGCGGCGACCCCCAACCACCGCCCGGCACCTACCAGCCACCCTCCGGCGGACCCATCACCTGGACCGACATCGCGCTCCCACCCGACAGCCACCTCGGTCAGCGACGCCTCACCGTGGTCCCACCCGAGGGGGCACCTGAACCTGAACCTGAGTTCGTGTCCTGGCTCGACGACCCCGCCAACCCCGACCGCGGCCTCATCCGCGTGCTCTGAGCCGAGTCCTCTCACCCGCGTCCTTTGAGCCGGGTCGAGTGATCCGAACCAAGCCGAAGACACGACGGGTATCCAGGTCCGGCTGGCTCAGACGGCCCGACCACCTCCACGTCGTCTCCTGGCCAGCTCCGCGAGGAGCGGGCGCACCGGTACACCCGCCACCAGGCTGTCGACCTCCCCTGACGGGGCCGCCGACCCTCCGTCATCCCGCATGCGGTCCTCCGGCACGGCAACATTGTCGGCTTTCGGCGGCCACGAAGCACCCCACCGCCCGCGACAGCTCGTCGCCGGCGCCACCGAGCAGATGACGACAGGGGCAGTCAGCCCAACACGCGTTCGACCCACGTGAGCACGATGACTCCCACCAGTACGACGCCGAGGCCGATGAACCCTGTCAGGACGAGCCAGAGCGCCAATCCGCCGACACGCGAACCTCGGTCAATCACTTGACGCCAGTTCATCGGTCCCCCTCGCTCCTTGCGTTGCACGACACCCCACGCATGCGGACGGCCGGTGAGCGGCTCAGCCGAGCAGGCGACTGCGGCCGGCCGTTGAGCATCGCGAGGCATGCTCCCGTTCACGACGCGGGGTCGGGTGGGTCGACGCGCACCTGCACGCTGACGGGTTCCTTGCGGGCGCTGCGTACTGCCCTCATGGCCGTCAGCGCCGAGGTCGCCTCGCCGCGGCGCTCGAGGGGCACCCGCACCAGCATCCGCACGGTGTCGTCGCTGAGCGGCAACGGCCCGAGTCGCTCCACGTCCTCCTCGAACCGGGTCTGCGCCACCGCCGCCTCGACGGCCCGCCGCTCGCCACTGACCGCGGCCATGACCACGGTCGGGGGCAGCGACAACGCCGCCCGGTCGGCGAGCTCGCGCTGGGCGAACCACGCCGGGTCCCAGCGCACCAGGGCCTCCACGGCAGGGATGGTCGTGTGCCCGGGTGCACCACACAGCACGACCTGCCCACCGTCCGAGGACCCACGGGTCAGGGCAGCCGCCGCGAGCCACCGGCGCAGCGCCTCCTCCCCCGCGTCCAGGGTCGGGCGGTCGAGCGAGGCCCAGGCGTCGAGCAGCAGGGTGGCGGCGTACCCGCCCAGGGCCACGGGCTCCGCTCCCGGCGTCGCGATGACCAGCGCAGGGGTGGCCGCGACCGTGTCGAGCACCGCGCCGGCTCCGGAGGTGTGCACCGGCACGCCGGGGAAAGCGCGCCCGAGCTCCTCCGCGGTGCGCCGCGCACCGACGACCGACGACCTCAGCTCGCGGCCGCCGCACTGGCGGCACTCGAAGCGCCCGACACCCCGGCCACACCACCGGCACGCCGGCTCGGCCGCTCGACCACCGACCGCCAGCGGCCCGGAGCAGTGGGTGCAGCGGGCGGGGGTGCGACAGGTCTGACAGGCGAGCGAGGGTACGTAGCCGCGCCGGGGCACCTGGACGAGCACCGGGCCTGACTCGAGGGCTGCCTTGGCCGTCCGCCAGGCGATGGACGGCAGGTGGGCGCTGGCGGCCGCGGGGTCACGGTCGAGCTCGTGCCCCTCCCCCGCGACGCGGACCCGCGGGACGGCCCCACGCACACCGGCCGCCACGATGGGACGCAGCGTGGCGTCGTCGACGAGCCGCTGCACCGTCACGGTGCGGGAGAACCCCCCGGACAGCACCGCCGCACCTTCCACGCGGGCCCTGGTGAGCAGCACCTCGCGGACGTGGGGGTAGGGGGCGCGGGGCTCACAGTGCAGGTCGTCGCCGTCGTCCCACCAGGCCACCAGGCCGAGGTCGCGGACGGGCGCAAAGGCCGCGGCGCGGGTGCCGACCACGACCGAGACGTGCCCCCTCAGCACCTTGAGCCACGCGGTGTAGCGGGCCTGCGGGCCCTGGTCGGCCGTGAGGCGGACGTGGCGCCCCTTGCCCAGGGCAGCGGTCAGGGCGGCGTCGACCCGCGCGACGTCGCGGTGGTCCGGGACGACCAGCACAGCCCCTCGCCCTCCTGCGACGGTGGCCGCCGCTGCTGCCGCGAGGGCTGCCGGCCAGTCGGCACCCGGGTCCGTCGCCGGCAGCGCCAGCCACGACGCCGCCGGCGACTCACCGGCGGCCAGGCGCGCGACGTACGCGGGTCCGGCCGGGTAGCGACTCCACGCGGGCCCGGGGCCATCCGTGGCGGGCAGCGGGTCGGGGACGGGCGGCTCGAGCGCTAGCGCCTTCTCGGCTGCTGCGTGACGCGGGGGGACGGCCATGCGCAGGACGTCGCCCAGGGTGCCCGCGTAGTGGGCCGCCACGTCGGTCGCCACCTGCATCAGCGCCGGGGTGAGGACCGCCTCCGGGGACACGACCCGACGCAACGGGGCGAGCCGGCCGTCGTGGTCGGCAGCCGCCTTGCGCTCGACCACGAACCCGTCGAGGTCCTGGCCGGCGAACCTCACCTTGACCCGGGCCCCCGGCACGGCCGTGTCGGCCAGCGACTCCGGCACGAGGTACTCGAACGGGCGGTCGAGGTGCGCGAGGCCGGTGTCCACGACGACCGCGGCCACCGGGTCGGTCGCCGCGAACGCCTCGCCGGCAGCCTTGGCCGCGCGGGGGGCCTTGGGCAGCGCGGAGCGGATCAGCTCCAGCTGCTCGGACCCCGGGTGCTCGCTCACACCGGAAAACTAGTCGACCCGGCCGACAGCCCTGCGGGGCAGGTCGTCGGCCGGGTCGGCTGGTGCGGTCTCGTGGAGAGCCGCGGGAGGTGCAGGTGGCTGTATTCAGCCCTTGACGGCGCGCTGCAGCTGCTCGACGCGGTCGATGCGCTCCCAGGTGAACGCGTTGTCGACGCCTGCAGCCGAGGTCCGGCCGAAGTGGCCGTACGCGGCGGTCGCCTTGTAGATCGGGCGCAGCAGGTCGAGCTGGTCGACGATCGCGCCGGGGCGCAGGTCGAAGACCGAGGTGATCGCGTCCTGGATCTTGTCGACGGGCTCGGTCTCGGTGCCGAACGTCTCGACGTAGAGGCCGACGGGCTGGGCCTTGCCGATGGCATAGGCGACCTGGACCTCGCAGCGGCGGGCCAGGCCCGCGGCCACGACGTTCTTGGCGACCCAGCGCATGGCGTAGGCAGCCGAGCGGTCGACCTTCGACGGGTCCTTGCCGGAGAACGCGCCGCCACCGTGGCGGGCCATGCCGCCGTAGGTGTCGACGATGATCTTGCGGCCGGTGAGGCCGGCGTCGCCCATGGGGCCGCCGATCTCGAAGCGCCCGGTGGGGTTGATCAGGCTGCGGTAGGCGGAGGTGTCGAGGTCGGTGCCGGTCTCGGCGAGCTCGGCCAGGACGGGCCGGATGACGTGCTGCTCGATGTCGGGCGCGAGCAGGTCGTCGAGCGAGACGTCGGGCGCGTGCTGGGTCGACAGGACGACGGTGTCGAGCTTGACGGCCTTGTCGCCCTCGTAGGCGATGGTGACCTGGGTCTTGCCGTCGGGGCGCAGGTAGGCCACCTGGCCGGACTTGCGGACGGCCGTCAGGCGCTCGGCGAGCCGGTGCGCGAGGTAGATCGGCAGCGGCATCAGCTCGGGGGTGTCCTCGCAGGCGTAGCCGAACATCAGGCCCTGGTCGCCGGCGCCCTGCTTGTCCAGCGGGTCGATGCCACCGGTGCGGTTCTCGTGGGCCGTGTCGACGCCCTGGGCGATGTCGGGCGACTGCTCGCCGATGGAGATGGACACGCCGCAGGACGCGCCGTCGAAGCCCTTCTCCGAGGAGTCGTAGCCGATGCCCTTGATGGTGTCGCGCACGATCTTCGGGATCGGCACGTAGGAGCGGGTGTCGACCTCGCCGGCCACGTGGACCAGGCCGGTGGTGACCAGCGTCTCCACGGCCACGCGGCTGCTGGCGTCCTGCTCGAGCATCGCGTCGAGGATGGAGTCGGAGATCTGGTCGCAGATCTTGTCCGGGTGGCCCTCGGTGACGGACTCGGACGTGAACAGGCGTGCGGACACTCAAATCTCCTTCGAGGAAACGGCGCTGGCTGCGGGCCCGCCAGCCTCGGCCGCACGGACCTCGCGAGTGTACCTAGGTCACAAGATCTGCTGCACGGCGTCCCACACCGCAGCCGCGACCTCGTCCTTGGGCGCGGGACCTGCGTCGACGACGTGGCTCGACCCCTGCCGCAGGATGTGGATCGTGTTGTCGTCGCGGCCGAAGGTCTTGTCGGTCCCGACCTCGTTGACCACCAGCAGGTCGCAGCCCTTGCGGGCGAGCTTGGCTCGGGCGTGGTCGAGGACGCTGCCCTCCTCGTCGCCGGTCTCCGCGGCGAACCCGACGATGACGGGGCTCGCCTCGTCGCCGCGCCGCTCGACGAGCCCGGCGAGCACGTCGGGGTTGCGCACCAGCTCGACGACCGGGGCGGCATCGGGGTCGGTCGGGTCGTGCGACTTCTTGATCTTGGTGCCCGCGTAGTGGGCGGGCCGGAAGTCGGCGACGGCCGCTGCCATGACGACGACGTCGGCTCCCTCGGCTGCCTCTTTGACCGCAGCCTGCAGCTCCAGCGCGGTGGACACCGGTACGACGCTCACGCCGGGCGGCGTGGCCAGCTCGGCGTTGGCGGAGACGAGCACGACGTGGGCACCACGCCGTGCAGCAACGGCCGCGAGCGCATACCCCTGCTTGCCCGAGCTGCGGTTGCCCAGGAACCGCACCGGGTCGAGCGGCTCACGGGTGCCCCCGGCGGAGACGACGACGGTGCGCCCCTCCAGCCCGCCCTCGGCGGCACTGACTGCTCCGCCGGCGTCCACGTCGGCGTCGTCGACCGGTGTGGCGCGAGCCGGGTACTTGTCGTGCGCGGGCACGGGGATGCCATGGGCGAGGATGCGCTCGCACACGGCGTACAGGTCAGCCGGCTCGGGGAGCCTGCCGGGACCGGTGTCGGCGCCGGTGAGGCGGCCCGACACGGGCGGGATCACGTGCACCCCGCGCTCCATGAGGGTGGAGACGTTGGCCTGCGTGGCGGGGTGGTCCCACATCTCGGTGTGCATCGCCGGGGCGACGACCACCGGGCAGCGGGCGGTGAGCAGCACGTTGGTGAGCAGGTCGCCGGCCAGCCCGTGGGCGGCCTTGGCGACCAGGTCGGCCGTGGCCGGGGCCACCACCACCAGGTCGGCGGACTGGCCGATCCGGACGTGGGGCACCTCGTGCACCGAGTCCCAGACACCCGTCGACACGGGGCGCCCCGAGAGGGCCTCCCAGGTCGGCGCGCCCACGAAGCGCAGGGCCGACTCGGTCGGCACCACGGTCACCTCGTGGCCGGCCTCGGTGAACAGGCGCAGCAGCGAGCAGGCCTTGTAGGCCGCGATACCACCCGCGACACCGAGGACGATGCGCGCCACTGCGCTGTCGCTCCCCCGCTCCCCTGCCGGGCTCAGCTCTCGATCGGCTCGGAGGTGACCAGGCCCTCGTTGATCTCGCGCAGCGCGATCGACATCGGCTTCTCGTGCACCTGGCTGTCGACGAGCGGCCCGACGTACTCGAGCAGGCCCTCCTGCAGCTGGCTGTAGTAGGCGTTGATCTGACGCGCGCGCTTGGCGGAGTAGATGACCAGGGCGTACTTGGAGTCGGCCTTGGTGAGCAGGTCGTCGATCGGCGGGTTGGTGATGCCGATCGGGTTCGCGACGGTTCCAGACACGGGGGGAATCACTCCTGTTGTTGGTTCGACGCAGGCTGGTTCGGACTCAGGCGTCAGTGGGATCGCATCAATGATACGAGTTCTTCGGCGGCCCGACGAACATCGTCGTTGACGATGGTCACGTCGAACTCGTCCTCCGCCGCCAGCTCGACCTTCGCGGTCTCCAGGCGGCGGGTGCGCTCCTCCTCGTCCTCGGTGCCGCGCCCGACCAGCCGGCGCACCAGCTCGTCCCAGCTCGGCGGGGCGAGGAACACGAAGAGCGCCTCGGGCATCGACTCCCTGACCTGGCGCGCGCCCTGCAGGTCGATCTCGAGCAGGGCCATGCGGTGCTCGCTCAGGGCCTGCTCCACCGGACCGCGGGGCGTGCCGTAGTGGTTGCGGCCGTGGACGACCGCCGACTCGATGAGTTCGCCCTCGCGCTCCATCCGCGAGAACTCGTCCTCGTCGACGAAGTGGTAGTGCACGCCCTCCGCCTCGCCGGGGCGCGGCGCGCGGGTGGTGGCGCTCACCGACAGCCACACCTCGGGGAAGTGGTCACGGACGTACGCCGAGAGGGTGCCCTTGCCGACCGCGGTGGGACCGGCGAGGACGACGAGGCGCTGGGGGCGCTGCTCGCCGACGGGGGTCGGGCCGCTCACGCCTCGTCGAAGCGGGTGAGCAGCGCGGAGATCTGGTTGGCCCCGAGCCCACGGACGCGGCGGCTCTCGGAGATGCCGACCTCCTCCATGATCTGGCGGGCGCGCACGCGACCGACACCGGGCATGGACTCCAGCAGGGCGGAGACCTTCATCTTGCCCACGACGTCGTTGCCCTTGCCGTCGGCGATGACCTCCTTGAGCGAGCCCTGGGCGTACTTCAGCCGGTTCTTGACGGCGGCTCGTTCGCGACGGGCCACTGCGGCCTTCTCCAAGGCCGCTGCTCGCTGCTCGGGCGTCAACGGGGGAAGTGCCACGGTGTTACTCCTTGTGGGGCGCGCGGTTTCTGCACGGTGTTTTCACTGTTCACTTGGACTCTAGCAACCGTGGCGCGGGGTTTCTCGGTGAGGTGCGACATACCCGGACAGCTCCACGCGATCCGTCCTGCGCCCACCCCGGGCGATGGACCTAGCGCAGGATCTCGGCGAGGTTGGCGCTGGTGCGCACCGCCTGCTCGCGCAGGCGGGCGACGTCGGGTCCGGCCGACAGGACCTCACGGCTGGAGGAGGGCAGCACGTTGGGCAGGGCGTCACCGAAGACGCGGCGCAGGTCCTCGGGGGTCCCTCCCTGGGCGCCGACGCCAGGGGCCAGCAGCGGCCCGTTGCAGGCGGCCAGGTCGAGCCCGAGCTCCTGTACGGCCGAGCCGACCGTCGCACCGACGACCAGGCCGACCGAGCCCAGGCGGCCCTGCGAGCGCGCCTCGGCGTTCTCCACCTCGGCCCCCTTGACCATGGTCTCGGCGACGCTGACGTCGCGCAGCCGCGCGTGCTGGACACCTCGCCCCTCGGGGTTGGACGTCAGTCCGAGGACGAAGACGCCCCGGCCGGTGCGGGCGGCCAGGTCCAGGGCCGGGCGCAGCGCCTCGAAGCCGAGGTAGGGGCTCACCGTGAGCGCGTCGGCCGGGGCGGGCGCCTCGTCGGCCAGGTAGGCCTCGGCGTACGCAGCCATGGTGGAGCCGATGTCGCCTCGCTTCCCGTCGAGGATGACCAGCGTCCCGGCCTCGCGCAGGGCGAGGACGGCGCGCTCGAGGACCGCCACGCCGCGCGAGCCGAAGACCTCGAAGAACGCCGACTGCGGCTTGACCACCCCGACGTGGCCGGCGAAGGCCTCGACGCAGGTCTCGGTGAAGCGGGTGAGGCCGTCGACGTCGTACGTCACCCCCCACGACTCCACGAGCGCACGGTGGGGGTCGATGCCCGCGCACAGCGGCCCGAAGGCGTCGGTGGCGGCACGGAGCCGCTCACCGAAGGTCGTCGCGTTCGTCGTCGTGGTCGCCGGGGACACACCGGTCGTCATGCGCGGGCCAGCCTCTCGTGTGCGATGCCCACCACGTCGGCGAGCCGGGTGAAACCCTTGTCCTGCACCAACCCTGCGAGCTCACGGCCCACGCGGACCGGGGCGGAGGGGTCGTTGAACGTCGCCGTGCCGACCTGGACGGCACTGGCTCCGGCGGCCACGAGCTCGAGCGCGTCGCGACCGGTCCGCACTCCCCCGACGCCGATGATCGGCACGTACGGGAGCCGGCCCTCGAGCATCGCAGCGCGGGTCTGCCAGACGGCGCGCACCGCGACCGGGCGGACCGCCGGGCCGGACAGGCCACCGGTGACGCCGGCGACCTGCGGCCGCAGCAGGTCGGTGTCGATGACCATGCCGAGCAGCGTGTTGATCATGGTGAGGCCGTTGGCCCCGGCCTTCACACAGGCCTGGGCGACGCTGACGATGTCGGTGACGTCCGGGGTCAGCTTGGCGAAGACGGGTACGTCGCGCGGCAGCTGCTCGCGCACGAGGGCGATGACCTTCGCCGACGCCAGGGGGTCGCAGGCGAAGACGAGCCCGCGGTTGGCGACGTTGGGGCAGGAGATGTTGACCTCGACCCCGACGACGGAGTCGAACGCGTCACTCGCGCGCAGGGTGGCCGCCACGTCGGCGAACTCGCCGCTGGTGCCGCCGGCGATGGAGACCAGCGTGCGGGCGCCGGCCTGCTTGAGCCAGGCCAGGTCGTGCTCGACGAACGCCGAGATGCCGGGTCCCTGAAGGCCGATGGAGTTGAGCATCCCCGACGGGGTCTCGGCCATGCGCGGGGTGCCGCGCCCGGAGCGCGGGTCGGCCATCACCGACTTGGTGACGAACGCCCCGAGCTCGGCGACGTCGAAGAACCGGCCGAGCTCACGACCGTTGGCGGCGCAGCCGGAGGCGGTCATCATCGGGCTCGGGAGGTGGCGCCCGGCGAGGTCGACCGACATGTCCACGGAGGTGGCCGTCGTCGCAGCGGCGGTGTCGGCGGAGGTGAGCGTCATCAGTGGCCCCCTGCCCTCGGCGCACCGACCGCGTCGTCGGGCACGCGGCACCACCCGTCGGAGAACGCGTCCCAGCGCACCCGATCGCCGCGGAACACCGGGCCCTCGACGCAGGAGCGCACCATGCGGGTGGCGCCGTCCTTGCCGACGACGGGCATCACGCAGGTCATGCAGACCCCCACGCCGCACGCCATGGACTCCTCCACCGCGACCTGGGCGACCGCGCCCTCGGCGGTGGCCACGTCGGTGACCGACTTGAGCATCCCCATCGGCCCGCAGCCGTAGACCACGGCGGCGCCGGTGCGGCGGATCACCTCGGGCAGCACGTCGGAGACCCAGCCCCGGGTGCCCATCGAGCCGTCGTCGGTGGTCACGGTCACGCCGTCGGCGTGCCGGCGCGCCTCGACGACCCCGAACAGCTTGGACTCGGTGGCGGCGCCGAGGACCATCTCGACGTGGCAGCCCCGGTCGCGCAGCGCCTCGGCCAGCCAGAACAGCGGCGCGCTGCCGTAGCCGCCGCCGACGAGGACGCACGGGACCGGCTCCTTGGGCAGCGGGAACGCCCTGCCCAGGGGCCCCACGATGTCGACCTCGTCGTGCGCGCGCAGCTCGGTGATCCACGTGGTGCCGGGGCCGTGCGCGGCGACGACCACGTCCACGGTGCCGCCGTACGTCCCGGACGGGCTCACCTTGTGGATCGAGAAGCACCGCCGCAGCAGGTTGGCGCTCGTCGGACCCCCGACGGCGAGGGCCACGAACTGGCCCGGGCGGGCGAGCTCGGCGAGGCCGGGCGCCACGAACGTGAGGTGG
Source organism: Pedococcus sp. 2YAF34 (assembly GCF_052114585.1). Lineage (NCBI taxonomy): Bacteria > Bacillati > Actinomycetota > Actinomycetes > Micrococcales > Intrasporangiaceae > Pedococcus > Pedococcus sp. 2YAF34. The sequence goes on along the minus strand of NZ_JBFRFA010000042.1, from coordinate 18,343 downwards.
TGGTAGGCGCCGACGCGGCGGGTCGCGATGAGCTCACCGGTCACCTGCACGACACCGCTGCCCGGACGCGTACCGTGCGTGGTCGCCCCGCTCACGCGACACCCCCTGCGAGGTCGGCCGGCGTGCGCCCGTAGAGGTCGAGGTCGCGGGCGTGCTCCTGCAGCGGCTTGACGGTGAAGTCACCCCGCATCTGGGCCTCGATGCCCTGCACCGCGGCCGCGAGCTCCTGCACGGTCGTCACGATCGGCCGGTCCATCGACGTCGTCGCGGCGCGGATCGCGTAGCCGTCGGCCCGGGCGTTGGGACCGCTCGGGGTGTTGACGACCATGGCGATGCCGCCGTCGAGGATGAGGTCGACGATGCTCTCCTCGTCGAGACCCCGCTCGCTGACCTTGTGCACGACCTCGGAGGCGATCCCGTTGCGGCGCAACACCTCCGAGGTGCCGGTGGTGGCGACGATCGTGAAGCCGAGGTCGGCGAGGCGCTTGACCGGGAAGATCATGGCGCGCTTGTCGCGGTTGGCGACCGACACGAAGACCTTGCCCTCGCGCGGCAGCCCCGACCCGGCAGCCAGCATCCCCTTGGCGAACGCCGTCCCGAAGTCGTCGTCGATGCCCATGACCTCACCCGTGGAGCGCATCTCCGGCCCGAGGAGGCTGTCGACGACCTGGCCCTCGCGGGTGCGGAACCGCTTGAACGGCAGGACTGCTTCCTTGACCGCCACGGGCGCGTCGCTCGGCATGGTGCCGCCGTCGCCGTAGGGCGGCAGCAGCCCCTCCTCGCGCAGCTCCTTGATGGTCGCGCCGAGCATGACCCGGGCGGCGGCCTTGGCCACCGGCACGCCGGTCGCCTTGGCGACGAACGGCACGGTGCGCGAGGCGCGGGGGTTGGCCTCGAGGACGTAGAGGACGTCCTGGGCGAGGGCGAACTGCACGTTCATCAAGCCGCGCACGCCGATGCCCTCGGCGAGCTTGAGCGTCGCCTCGCGGACCCGCTCGAGCTCGGCGACACCGAGCGTGACCGGCGGCAGGGTGCAGGCCGAGTCACCGGAGTGGATGCCGGCCTCCTCGATGTGCTCCATGATCCCGCCGAGGTACATCTCGGTGCCGTCGTAGAGGGCGTCGACGTCGATCTCGATCGCGTCGTCGAGGAACCGGTCGACGAGGACGGGGTGCTCGGGGCTGGCGATGGTCGCGCGGGTGACGTAGCCCGAGAGGGTCTCGTCGTCGTACACGATCTCCATGCCACGCCCACCGAGGACGTAGGAGGGACGCACGAGGACGGGGTACCCGATCTCCTGCGCGACCTCGACGGCCTCCTCGGCGCTGTACGCCGTGCCGTGCCTGGGCGCGGGCAGCTTCGCCTCGTGGAGCACACGGCCGAAGGCGCCGCGGTCCTCGGCGAGGTCGATGGCCTCGGGACTCGTGCCGACGATCGGGACCCCGGCCTCCTTGAGGGCCTTGGCGAGGCCCAGCGGCGTCTGACCACCGAGCTGCACGATGACGCCGGCCACCGGGCCGGCCTGCTGCTCGGCGTGCACGACCTCGAGGACGTCCTCGAGGGTGAGGGGCTCGAAGTAGAGGCGCGAGCTGGTGTCGTAGTCGGTCGAGACGGTCTCGGGGTTGCAGTTGACCATCACCGTGTCGTAGCCGGCGTCGCGCAGGGCGAAGCTGGCGTGGACGCAGGAGTAGTCGAACTCGACGCCCTGGCCGATGCGGTTGGGGCCGCTGCCGAGGATGAGGACGGCCGGCTTGTCGCGCGGCTGTACCTCGGTCTCCTCGTCGTAGGAGCTGTAGTGGTACGGCGTCCGGGCCGCGAACTCCGCGGCGCAGGTGTCGACCGTCTTGTAGACCGGGCGCACGCCCAGGGCGTGGCGGACCCCGCGGACGACGGCCTCGGGCATCCCGCGCAGCGACGCGACCTGGGTGTCGGAGAACCCGTGCCGCTTGGCGAGGCGCAGAAGCTGGGGGGTCAGCTCGGTCGCCGCGGCCACCTGGTCGGCGATCGCGTTGATGAGCTCCATCTGGTCGAGGAACCACGGGTCGATGCCCGTCGCCTCGTGGACCTCCTCGACCGACAGGCCACCCCGCAGTGCCTGCTGGACGGTGACGATGCGGCCGTCCGTGGGGGTCTTGGCCGTGTGCAGGTAGGTGCGTGCCTGCTCGACGCTGGGCTTGGGGCCGTCCCAGTGGAACGTGCTGTCCCTGCGCTCCATCGACCGCAGTGCCTTCTGCAACGCCTCGGTGAAGTTGCGCCCGATGGCCATCGCCTCACCGACGGACTTCATCGTCGTGGTCAGCGTCGGGTCAGCCGCCGGGAACTTCTCGAACGCGAAGCGCGGCACCTTGACGACGACGTAGTCGAGGCTCGGCTCGAAGGACGCGGGCGTCTCGCGGGTGATGTCGTTCGGCACCTCGTCGAGGGTGTAGCCGATGGCCATCTTCGCGGCGATCTTGGCGATCGGGAAGCCGGTCGCCTTGGACGCCAGGGCGCTCGACCGGGAGACGCGGGGGTTCATCTCGATGACGATGATCCGTCCGTCCGCGGGGTTGACCGCGAACTGGATGTTGCAGCCGCCGGTGTCGACGCCGACCTCCCGGATGATCGCGATGCCGAGGTCGCGCAGCCGCTGGTACTCGCGGTCGGTCAGGGTCAGGGCCGGGGCGACGGTGATCGAGTCGCCCGTGTGGACGCCCATCGGGTCGAGGTTCTCGATCGAGCAGACGACCACGACGTTGTCGGCGTGGTCGCGCATGACCTCGAGCTCGTACTCCTTCCAGCCGAGGATGGACTCCTCGAGGAGCACCTCGGTGACCGGGCTGTACTGCAGGCCGGCCCCGCCGATGCGGCGCAGGTCGGCCTCGTCGTAGGCGAAGCCGGAGCCGAGACCGCCCATGGTGAAGGACGGCCGGACCACGACCGGGTACCCGAGGTCCTCGGCACCGGCGAGCAGCTCGTCCATGGTGTGGCAGATGAGCGAACGGGCGGACTCGCCGCCGCAGCGCTCGACGACGCCCTTGAACTTCTCGCGGTCCTCGCCGAGCTGGATCGCCTCGACGTTGGCGCCGATCAGCGGGCAGCCGTACTTCTCCAGGACGCCTGCCTCGTGCAGCGAGATCGCGCAGTTGAGGGCGGTCTGGCCGCCGAGGGTCGCCAGCACGGCGTCGGGGCGCTCGCGGGCGATGATGGCCTCGACCACCTCGGGGGTGATGGGCTCGACGTAGGTCGCGTCGGCGAACTCCGGGTCGGTCATGATCGTCGCAGGGTTGGAGTTGACGAGGATGACTCGGATGCCCTCCTCACGGAGCACTCGGCAGGCCTGCGTCCCGGAGTAGTCGAACTCGCAGGCCTGGCCGATGACGATCGGCCCGGAGCCGATGACGAGGACGCTCTTGATGTCGTCGCGCTTACCCATGTCTAGAGACCGAGTCCCTTCTCGTTGTTGCTCATCAGCTCTACGAACCGGTCGAACAGGTAGGCCGCGTCGTGGGGTCCGGCGGCCGCCTCCGGGTGGTACTGGACGGAGTAGGCGGGCAGGTCGAGGCACTCGAGGCCCTCGACCACGTCGTCGTTGAGGCACACGTGCGAGACCCGCACGCGGCCGTACGCCGTGCCGTCGGCGTCCGCGGGCGCGGTCACCTCGCCGTCGAGCGGTGCGTCGACCGCGAAGCCGTGGTTGTGGGCGGTGACCTCGACCTTGCCGGTGGTGCGGTCCATGACGGGCTGGTTGATCCCGCGGTGGCCGTACTTGAGCTTGTAGGTGCCGAACCCGAGCGCGCGGCCCAGGAGCTGGTTGCCGAAGCAGATGCCGAAGAAGGGGATCCGCGCGTCGAGGACCTCGCGCAGGACCGCCACCTCGGCGTCCGCCGTCGCCGGGTCACCGGGGCCGTTGGAGAAGAAGACGCCGTCCGGCCCGTCGTCGCCGACGGCGCGGACCTGCTCGAAGGTCGAGGTCGCGGGCAGCACGTGCACCTCGATGCCGTGCTGGGCCAGAAGGGCGGGGGTCATGGCCTTGATGCCGAGGTCGAGGGCCGCGACGGTGAAGCGCTTCTCCCCCACCGCCGGCACGACGTACGCCTGCGGGGTGGTGACCTCTGCCGCGAGGGCGGAGCCGGCCATCAGCGGCGCCTCCTGCACGACCGAGGTCAGCTGGGACACCGGCTGCTCGGCGTCGTCGCCGGAGAAGATGCCGACCCGCATGGCGCCCCGCTCGCGCAGGTGCCGGGTCAGGGCGCGGGTGTCGATGCCGCTGATCCCGACGACGCCCTGCTCGCGCAGGTCGTCCTCCAGGGACCTCTGTGACCGCCAGTTGGAAGGGCGCAGGGCGGGGTCGCGCACGACGTAGCCGGCCACCCAGATCCTGCGTGACTCGTGGTCCTCGTCGTTGACCCCGGTGTTGCCGACGTGGGGCGCGGTCATGACGACGACCTGCCGGCGGTAGCTGGGGTCGGTGAGGGTCTCCTGGTAGCCGGTCATGCCGGTGGAGAACACCGCCTCACCGACGGTCCGGCCGGTGGCACCGTAGGCCTCACCGCGGAACGCCCTGCCGTCCTCGAGGACCAGGACGGCGGCTCCGCGCGGGGCGAGGTGTGCGGGAGAGGTCATGAGGCGGACTTTCCTTCGGTCGCAGGGGAATCGGTGACGGGAGGGGTGGGGGTGGCGGCCCCGGGCCACGTCTCGCCGGACGGGCGCTCGCTCGAGCTCTGCGCCCGCGCGGCGGTATCGCCGGTGTGCCACCACAGGGCCGACTCGACGCGCTCGACGTCGGCCTTGTAGCGCGGGAGGAAGCCGGTCTCGTAGAGGGCGTCGTCGTCGGCGCGCCACTGCAGCACGAGCACCCGGTTGCTCCCGACGAACTTGCCGACCATGCCGCGGTCACGGCGCACCGAGACGAGCCGGCCCGCGGTGACGACCACGGTCGACTCGCCCTGACGCTCGATGCGCACCAGCTCGTCGGGGTTGCCGCGGGTGACCGTGAGGGTGGCCCGTGCGCGGTTGCCGAGGCCCTCGACGGTGACCCGCTCCAGACGGCTCACCGCGGTGGTGGTGCTGATGTAGGTGCCTTCGACGACGAGCCGGGCTCCCACGGGACCAACCTCGTCCGGCTGCGTCCCCCCGTCGCCGCGCGTGGTCTCGGTGGCGACCGCGGCGGACGTGTGGCGGCGCTGCTTGCGCAGCCACGCGACGTACAGCAGGCCGTAGATCAGACCGAGGGCGACGAGGAGGACGCCGACGGCTTGCAGGCGGGTCATGCGAGCGCTCCCTTCTGGGCGGTCACGCGACCACCGAACACCGTGGCGTGCACCGCACCCCGGAGCATGCGTCCGTGCCAGGGGTTGTTGCGGGACAGGGACAGGCTGGCGCCCCGGTCCACGGTCAGCTCGGCGGTGGGGTCGACCAGCGTGATGTGGGCCGCGTCGCCGACCTCGAGCGCGCCGCCGTGCGTGCCGAGCCCGGCGATCCGTGCGGGTGCCTGCGACATGACGCGGGCGACCCCGGCCCAGTCGAGCAGGCCCGAGCCGACCATCACGTCGCTGACCACGGCCAGCGCGGTCTCGAGACCGAGCATGCCGAACGCCGCGTCGACGAACGCGTGCTCCTTGTCCTGGCGGGCGTGCGGGGCGTGGTCGGTGGCGACCGCGTCGATCGTGCCGTCGGCCAGCGCTGCGCGCAGGGCGTCGACGTCCTCCTGCGGCCGCAGCGGCGGGTTGACCTTGAAGGTCGGGTCGTAGCCGGCGAGCAGGTCGGTGGTCAGCACGAGGTGGTGCGGCGTGACCTCGGCGGTCACTGCGATGCCCTGCGCCTTGGCCCACCGGACGACCTCGACGGTGCCCGCGGTGGAGACGTGGGCGACGTGCACCCGGGAGCCGGTGTGCCGGGCGAGCATGACGTCGCGGGCGACGACGGACTCCTCGGCGACACCGGGCCAGCCGGGCAGTCCGAGGCGTCCGGAGAGCTCGCCCTCGTGGGCACAGGCCTGCGGTCCGGCGAGGTGCGGGTCCTGGGCGTGCTGGCTGACGACCCCGCCGAAGGCGCGGACGTACTCCAGCGCGCGCCGCATCACCCGGGCGTCGTGGACGCACCTGCCGTCGTCGGAGAAGACGGTGGTGCGTGCACGGGAGCGGTGCATGAGCCCGAGCTCGGCGAGCTCCTCCCCGGCCAGGCCCTTGGTGACGGCACCGACCGGGACGACGTCGACCAGCCCGGTGGCCCGCCCCAGGTCGAGGATGCGCTCGGCGGCCTCGGCCGTGTCGGTCACGGGGTCGGTGTTGGCCATGGCGAGGACCGCGGTGAAGCCACCCACGGCTGCGGCGGCCGCGCCCGAGGCGATCGTCTCGGCGTCCTCGCGGCCGGGCTCGCGCAGGTGGGTGTGCAGGTCGACCAGGCCGGGCAGCGCCACGAGCCCGTCGGCGTCGAGGACGTCAGCGCCCCTCGCCGAGCGGATGGAGCCGACCTCGGTGATGACACCGTCCTCGACGAGGACGTCCGCGGCGCCACGGCCGAGGAGGTCGGCGCCGGTGATGAGCAGGCTGGGCATCAGCTGTCCTCTCCCTCGTCGTTGCCGGCAAGCAGGTGGTAGAGCACGCTCATCCGGACCGCGACCCCGGCGCTGACCTGGTCGAGGACCAGGGACGAGGCGGCGTCGGCTGCGTCCGGGGAGATCTCCAGGCCGCGGTTCATCGGGCCGGGGTGGCAGATCACGGCGTCGGCGTTCGCCGCCATGAGCGCGTCGAGGCGGGGGCGCGTCAGGCCGTAGCCGACGGTGTACTCGCGCGGGGTCGGGAAGAAGCCACCGCTCATCCGCTCGCGCTGCACCCGCAGCATCATCACGGCGTCGGCGGTGGGCAGCACGGCGTCGAGGTCGTGCGACAGGTCGAAGCCGTCAGCCTGGGACCAGGCCCCGATGCCGCTGGGCATGAGGGTCGGCGGGGCCACCAGCGTGACCCGGGCGCCGAGCGTGCGCAGGGTGATGAGGTTGGAGCGGACCACGCGCGAGTGGGTCAGGTCGCCGACGATGACGACGTGGCGGCCCTCGAGGTCACCCAGGCGGCGCTCCATCGTGTATGCGTCGAGCAGCGCCTGCGTGGGGTGCTCGTGGGTGCCGTCCCCGGCGTTGACCACGTGGGCGTCGACCCACTGGCTGACCTGGTGGGCGGCTCCGCTGGCGTGGTGGCGGACGACCAGCGCGTCGACCCCCATCGCGGCGACGGTCATGACCGTGTCGCGCAGGGACTCTCCCTTCGACGTCGACGACCCCTTGCCGCTGATGTTGATGACGTCTGCGGACAGCCACTTCCCGGCGATCTCGAACGAGCTGCGCGTGCGGGTGGAGTCCTCGAAGAACAGGTTCACCACCGTCCGGCCACGCAGGGTCGGGAGCTTCTTGACCTCGCGCTGCTGGACGCCGTGCATCTCCGCAGCCGTGTCGAGGATGGCCCGCACCTGCGAGCGGTCGAGGTCCGCCGAGGACAGCAGGTGGCGCCGTACGCGTCGGTGCGGCGGGGCGAGCGGGCAGGCGCTGGTGCTCATCGGCTCTCTCCCGCCGCGATGGTGACCTGGTCCTCGACGCCGTCGTGCTCGAGCAGCCGCACCGAGACCCGCTCGGTGCTGGCCGTCGGAAGGTTCTTGCCGACGTGGTCGGCGCGGATCGGGAGCTCACGGTGCCCGCGGTCGACCAGCACGGCGAGGCGGACCGCACGCGGGCGCCCGAGGTCGGAGAGGGCGTCGAGGGCGGCACGCACCGTACGGCCCGAGTAGAGGACGTCGTCCACGAGCACCACGACCTTGTCGTCGATGCCCGGCTCGGGGATGTCGGTGTGCATGGGGCTGCGGGTCGGCTGCCGGCGCAGGTCGTCGCGGTGCATCGTGACGTCGAGCGCGCCGACGGGGACGGGTCGGCCCTCGACGGACTCCATCACCGCGGCCAGGCGCCTGGCCAGCGCGACGCCGCGGCTCGGGATGCCGAGGACGACCAGGTCGGCGCCGCCCTTGTTGTGCTCGAGGATCTCGTGAGCCACCCGGCGCAGCGCCCGGGAGACATCGCTCGCCGAGAGCACCGTGCGCGAGGGGGCGGCTGAGTGCTCGGCGCCAGGGGCGGTGGGGGTCGCCACGGGAGTGGTCACGGGAGCCGGGGACGGGGCTTCGACCGGACGGGGTACGGCTGAGTCAGGACGCACAGGCGCCAGGACCTCCTTCCCTGCCTCACAGGACAGGTCGTTAAAGGATGTCGAACGCCTCCACCTTAGCGCGTAGTCCTTGTGCCTGATGACGCGGTCCCGCGGAGCGAGCAGTGTGGCTCATGGACTGCCCGCGGTGCAGGGGTGAACGAGCGATCCAGCCAAGGTCGCCGCACCGACCCCCTCCACAAGGTCAGGAACACCCACCATGCACAGCAAAGTCCTGCCGCGACGGCGCCTCGCCCTGTTCGTCGCCGGCCTCATCGCAGTCGCACTCCCGCTCGCCGTCGGCCAGTCCGCCACGGCGGCACCCGCTCCCGTCACCTGGCACGTCAAGGTCGGCGCCGAGACCCCCGACATGGCGGTCAGCGCCATGTCCTTCCTCCCCAGGCAGGTCTGGATCGACCGGGGAGACACCGTCCACTGGACGGCTGGGAGCGCCGAGCCCCACACCGTCACGTTCCTCGCACCGGGGACGACGTTGCCGGACTTCAACCCGTCCGACCCGATGCAGACGATGGCGCAGGGCACGCACCGCTACGACGGCACGGGCTACACCAACTCGGGGATCATCGCGACGCAGCCGATCTTCACCTTCACCGAGCCCGCCATGTCCTACGACCTGAAGTTCACCAAGACCGGCGACTTCACCTACTACTGCCTGCTGCACGGCGTGATGATGAAGGGCGTCGTCCACGTCCGGGCGGCCGGCACGGCCTACCCGTACACCCAGGCGGACTACAACCAGGTGGGACACCGCCAGGGCCAGGTGCTTCTCGACCGGGGCATGAGGGCGTGGGAGCAGGCCAAGGAGGCCCACCCGGCCAAGAGCGGCCAGGTCCAGGCCGGCATCGACGGCAACGGCTTCTCGGTGATGCGCTTCATCCGCACCCACGCCACCGTGCACGTGGGTGACACCGTCACGTTCAGCGTCGCCGGACCGGGCGCACCCCACACGGTGACGTTCGGCCACGAGCCGCCGATCCCGGCTGTCCTGGGGCCGTCGGGCGACCCGAAGCACTACGCCGGCGGTGACCTCAACAGCGGCGTGCTCGCACCCGGGGCACCGTTCGTCGTGACCTTCACCAAGGCCGGCACGTTCCCCTACATCTGCGCCATCCACGACGACATGGGGATGGTCGGGGACGTGACCGTCCTGCCCTGACCCATTCCGTCCACCCCCTCGGGAGCCTTCCGAGGGGGTGGACGTCACCCAGCCCCCAAGAACTTTCGGCCCATGGGCCCAAAGCCCAGCCCCAGCCCCGTACCCAGCCCCCAACCTTCGGCCCATGGGCCCAAAGCCCGGACGGAACCGGGGCGGGACGGTCGTCAGAGGTGGCGCACCATCGCGACCCGGGTGCCCTGACGGGGCAGGCCCACGCGTTCCTCGGCCTCCTGCAGCGGCGCCATCCAGGCGGGCTCCGGCGCCAGCACCACGAACCCGTGCCGCGCGTAGAACGGCGCGTTCCACGGGACGTCCGCGAAGGTGCGCAGGGTCACCTCCCGCGCTCCCTGCTCGGCGGCGTACCGGCACGCCTCCTCGAGCAGCACCGAGCCGATGCCCTGCCGCGTGCGCTCGGGGAGCACCGCGATCTGCTCGAGGTGGGTGTGGCCGTCGAGGTCGAGGACGTGGGCGAACCCCACGACCCCGTGGGCGTCGGCCGCGACGAGCAGGAACCCCGGCTCGGCCGCTCGCTCCTCACCTGTCGGGCCGCTCCCCCACGTCGAGACGTCCATCAGCTCGGCGAAGAGCTGGTCCGCCGCGTCCTCGAGCCCCTGCACCGACGAGAGGTCGGCGGCGAGGGCGAGACGGACGGCGACGGCCATGGTCAGGCCAGAGTGGGCTTGACCTCGGCGAGCCGGGCGAGGAGGCCGTTGACGAACTTCGGCGAGTCGTCCGTGGACAGGCTCGTGGCCAGGTCGACCGCCTCGGCGATGGCAACGCCCTCGGGGACCTCGTCGGAGTACAGCACCTCGAACGCGCCGAGGCGCAGGATCGCGCGGTCGACGCTGGGCATGCGCTCGACGGTCCAGCCCTGCGAGTAGGTCGCGAGGAGCTCGTTGATGGCGGTCCAGTGGGCCACGACGCCCTCGACGAGGTCGGCGGTGTACTGGTTCAGCGGCGCCTCGGTGACCGGCTTGGCGAGCCGCTCGGCGAGCAGGTCGCGGGCGTTGAGCCCCCGCTGCTCGGCCTCGAACAGGATGTCGACGGCGCGCTTGCGCGCCTTGGAGCGAGCAGCCACTAGCTCACGCGGCCGAGGTACGACCCGTCACGGGTGTCGACCTTGACCTTGGTGCCCTGCTCGAGGAACAGCGGCACGTTGATCGTGGCGCCGGTCTCGAGGGTCGCCGGCTTGGTGCCGCCGGTGGAGCGGTCGCCCTGCAGGCCCGGCTCGGTGTAGGTGATCTCGAGGACCACGGACGTCGGCAGCTCGACGTAGAGGACGGAGCCGTCGTGCGTGGCGACCTGCGCGGTCTGGTTCTCGAGGAGGTAGTTGGCGGCGTCGCCGACGGTGGCCTCGGGGATGTGGATCTGGTCGTAGGTGTCGCCGTCCATGAAGACGTAGTCGGACCCGTCCTTGTACAGGTACTGCATGTCGCGACGGTCGACGTTCGCGGTCTCGACCTTGACGCCTGCGTTGAAGGTCTTGTCGACGACCTTGCCGGACAGGACGTTCTTGAGCTTGGTCCGCACGAATGCCGGGCCCTTGCCGGGCTTGACGTGCTGGAACTCCACGACGGACCAGAGCTGGCCCTCGAGGTTGAGGACCAGGCCGTTCTTGAGGTCGTTGGTCGATGCCACGTGTCAGTCGCTTTCGATGAGCCGGTACTGCGCGCTGCGCAGGCGCGCGCGAGTGCTCCGGAGTGTTCAGGAGTGGGAGTCGCCGGACAGTCTAGCCGCGGGGATGGGTGTCCCCCGAATCGCTGGACCTGCACACGGGCCGTGCACCGCCCGGGCCTGCAGACCGGCGCCGACCTAGGGTGGAGGGATGAGCGACATGGACTACCGACCCCTCGGCGGCAGCGGCCTCATGGTCAGCGCGGTCGGCATCGGCTGCAACGCCTTCGGCCGGCGCGTCGACCAGGACGGCCTCGACGACCTGTTGCGTGCCGCGCGCGAGACGGGCGTGACCCTGCTCGACACCGCCGACATCTACGGCGGCCACCCCGGGCAGAGCGAGGAGATGCTCGGCCAGGCGCTGCAGGGCCAACGTGACGAGTTCGTCGTCGCCACCAAGTTCGGGATGGACATGCAGGGCGCCAACGGCGAGGACTTCGGCGCGCGGGGGTCGCGCCGCTACGTCCGTCGTGCGGTGGAGGCCAGCCTGCGGCGCCTGCAGACCGACCACATCGACCTCTACCAGCTGCACCGCCCCGACCCACTCACCCCGATCGCCGAGACGCTCGAGGCCCTCACCGACCTCGTCCGCGAGGGCAAGGTTCTCTATGTCGGTTGCTCCAACTTCGACGGCTGGCAGGTCGCGGACGCCTCGTGGACGTCGGCGACCGCGGGCCTGGCCTCGTTCGTGTCGGTGCAGAACGAGTACTCACTGCTCGACCGCACCGTCGAGAACGAGGTGACGCCGGCCTGCGAGCGCTTCGAGCTCGGGTTGCTCCCGTTCTTCCCCCTCGCCCGGGGCCTGCTCACCGGCAAGTACCAGCGCGGTGCAGCTGCCCCTCCCGGCTCTCGCGCGGCCCTCGAGGCCGACCGGGCCGGCTGGCTCGACGACGCCGACTGGGACCGGGTCGAGGCCCTGCAGTCGTTCGCCGACGCGCGCGGTGTCGAGCTGCTCGACGTCGCCATCGGCGGCCTCGCCGCCCAGCCACAGGTGGCCTCGGTCATCGCGGGCGCGACGTCCGCCGCCCAGGTCGAGCGCAACGCCCGCGCCGTGGCGTGGACACCTACCGCTGCCGACCTCGCCGAGCTGGACGCGATCTAGCCGAGCTGGACGCGACCCAGCCGGGGCGACCCGGCGCGGTACCCGTCACAGGCTGATGGCTCCGCCGGGTCGGACATCGGCGCCGATCTCGGCGTACGCCGCCTGCAGCAGCGCGGGGTCGGGACCCTCCAGCCGCGTGGGACGGGCGAGCCCGGAGAGCACCACGAACCGCAGCAACGAGCCCCGCGACTTCTTGTCGCGCTTCATGGCGTCGAGCAGCTGCGGCCACCGGTCGGCCCGGTACGTGACTGGCAGGCCGAGGCTGGTCAGCACCGACCGGTGCCGGTCCACGAGGCCGTCGTCGATCTTGCCGGCCAGCCGCGCCAACTCGGCGACGTAGACCATGCCGATGGAGACGGCCGCCCCGTGCCGGAACGCATAGCGCTCCACGTGCTCGACGGCGTGCCCGAAGGTGTGGCCGTAGTTGAGCACCTCGCGCAGCGACGACTCCTTGAGGTCATGGGCGACGATGTCGGCCTTGACCCGTACGGCGCGCTCGATGAGCTCGCGGACGTGGGTGCCGGCCGGGCTGCGCACCCCCTCGGGGTCGGCCTCGACGAGGTCGAGGATCACGGGGTCGGCGACGAAGCCGCACTTGACGACCTCCGCCAGCCCGGCGGTGAAGTCGTGCACGGGCAGCGTCTCCAGCGTCGCGAGGTCGCAGAGCACGCCGGCCGGCGGGTGGAACGCCCCGACGAGGTTCTTTCCCTCGCTGGTGTTGATGCCCGTCTTGCCCCCGACGGCGGCGTCGACCATGCCCAGCAGCGTCGTGGGGACGTGGACCACCCGGATGCCGCGCAGCCAGGTGGCCGCGACGAACCCGCCGAGGTCGGTCGTGGCTCCCCCGCCGACCGTCACGATGGCGTCGGAGCGCGTGAAGCCGGCCTGGCCCAGGACGCCCCAGAGGAAGGCCGCGACCTGCGAGGTCTTGGCCTCCTCGGCGTCTGGCACCTCGGCGGCATACGCCTCGAAACCCTTGGCGCGCAGGTCTTCTCGCACTGCTTCGCCGGTCGCGGCCAACGCACGCGGGTGCACGACGAGCACCCGCTGCACTCCCTCCCCGACCAGGCCGGGGAGCTCGTCGAGCAGGCCGGTGCCGATGACGACGTCGTAGTCGCCGCCGACGCTGATCCGTGTCGCGTCGCTCATGCGGGATCCTCCGGCGTGCGCTCGTCGGTCGCGTGCCCCAGTGCGGCGACGATCTCCTGCACGATGTCCGCCGGCTTGCGGCCGGCGGTGTCGACGCGGACCGTGGCCAGCTTCTCGTAGGTGGCGCGGCGCTCGTTCATCATCTTCGTCCAGCTCGCCCGGGGGTTGACCATGAGCAGCGGGCGGTTGCCCTCGAAGCCGATCCGCCGCGCGGCGTCAGCGATGCCGACGTCGAGGAAGACCACGGTGTGGCCACGGAGGAGCTCCTGCGTGCCCGCGTCGATCGGGGCACCACCGCCGACGGAGACGACCACGTCCGACTCGGTGAGCGCGTGGGCCACCTCGTCGCGCTCGAGGGCACGGAAGTGCTCCTCGCCGTGGTCGACGAAGATGTCCGAGATCGATGCACCCTGCGCGGCCTCGATCGCGGAGTCCGTGTCGTGCCAACGCACTCCGAGGGCGGCCGCAAGGCGGCGGGCGATGGTGCTCTTGCCTGCGCCGGGCGGACCGATGACGACGGCGAGCGGGCGCGCGGGCGCCGCCCCCGTGGGAGAGGTCACCACGTGCGCATCGCCTCCGGGATCGAGGCGAGGTATGCCGCGTGGTTGCGCGAGGTCTCGGCGACGGAGTCGCCGCCGAACTTCTCGACGCACGCCTGGGCCAGCGTCAGCGCGACCATGGCCTCGGCGACAACGCCCGCGGCGGGCACGGCGCACACGTCGGACCGCTGGTGGATCGCCTTGGCCGCCTCGGCCCCGGTGGTGTCGATGGTGTCGAGCGCGCGGGGCACGGTCGAGATGGGCTTCATCGCGGCGCGCACGCGCAGCACGTCGCCGGTGGACATGCCGCCCTCGGTTCCGCCGGCGCGGCCGGTGCGGCGGTGGATCGTGCCGTCGGGCCCGCGCTCCATCTCGTCGTGGGCGGCGGAGCCGCGGCGGGCGGCGGTGCGGAAGCCGTCGCCGACCTCCACGCCCTTGATCGCCTGGATGCCCATGAGGGCCGCTGCGAGCTGGGCGTCGAGTCGCCGGTCCCAGTGGACGTGTGAGCCGAGCCCCGGCGGCAGGCCGTAGGCGAGCACCTCGACGACACCGCCGAGGGTGTCGCCGTCCTTCTTGGCCGCCTCGACCTCCGCGACCATGACGGCGGACCCCGCGGCGTCGAGCGTCCGCACCGGGTCGGCGTCGATCTGCTCGACCTGGTCGGGGGTGGGCAGCACGGCGTCGTCCGCGACACCGGCGGTGCCGATGGCGACGGTGTGGGAGACGAGGCGGATGCCGTAGGCCTGCTCCAGGAAGCGCGCGGCGACCTCGCCGAGGGCAACCCTGGCGGCGGTCTCGCGGGCGGACGCCCGCTCGAGCACCGGGCGCGCGTCGTCGAAGCCGTACTTCTGCATCCCCACGAGGTCGGCGTGGCCGGGACGCGGACGGGTGAGCGGCCGGTTGCGGGCCACCTCCTTCTCCGCGTTGACGTCGTCGGAGGCGGCGTAGGCCTCGTCCGACACCGGGTCAGGGGACATGACGGTCTCCCACTTGGGCCACTCGGTGTTGCCGATCCGGACCGCGACGGGCGAACCCATCGTCACGCCGTGGCGCACTCCACCGAGGAACTCGACCTCGTCCTGCTCGAACTTCATCCGGGCGCCGCGGCCGAACCCCAGCCGACGGCGGGCCAGCGCACTCGCAACGTCCTTGGTCGTCACCTCGACGCCGGCCGGCAGCCCCTCGAGCGTCGCGAGGAGGGCTGGGCCGTGGGACTCACCTGCGGTCAACCAGCGGAGCATGGCCCGATCCTCCCATGCACCCTCGGGGCCCCTCCGCCTAGGCCACCCACTGGTACTCGACGACGAGGGCGAGCAGCGCGCCGACGAGCATCGCCGGGCCGAACGCGATGTGCGAACGGAGCCCGACCCGACGCCCTGCGAGCATGACGACGGCCGTGACCCCACCGACCAGGAAGCCGCCGAGCACGCCCATGACGAGCTGTGGGATGCCGATCCACCCCAGGAGCAGCCCGATCAGGCCGGACAGCTTCACGTCGCCGAACCCGAGCGACCCCGGCGACACCAGGTGCATCACGAGGTAGACGGCGTAGAGGCCGGCGAGGCAGGCCAGGGCGCGCCAGAGCTGCGCCCAGTCCCCCAGTCCTGCCGTCGCCACGACGACCAGCGCGAGCAGGGCGGGGTAGGCGGGCAGCACGAGGCCGTCGGGCAGGCGATGGACGTCCGCGTCGATCCAGACCAGGGCGACGGTCAGCCAGGCGAAGAAGAGGTATGCGGGCAGCGCGGCCCAGCCGGCGTAGTCGCCGATGCGCCAGCCCACCACCGCCCACAGCACGGCGAGCACCGGCGCCGGCCACCACCACACCCGCGGCAGGGCGCCCGCGTCGTCGGACTCGACGCGGTATCCGCCATCCGACAGCACCCTCCCGGTCACCGCGCCGAGCGCGGCGCCCGCGAGCGCGAGGGCGCCGAGCACCCACCACGGCAGGTCGGTCCCGGCCGCGAGGACGATCACCGAGCCGTCCCGTCACCGTGCGCGGCGCCGTCGAGGCGGTCGTCAGCTGCGAGGGCTGCCCGCCCGGCGGCGAACATGGCCTCGACGGGGGCGTCCCGGCCGGTGAAGAGGCGGAACTGCTCCGCGGCCTGGTGCACGAGCATGTCGAGCCCGGAGACCACGTCGTACCCAGCGCCGGACGCCGCGCGCGCCAGCTCCGTCGGCCAGTCGGCGTAGACGACGTCGAGCAGGGTGGCGCCGCGGCCGGTCGCGTCGGCCGGTTCCGACAGCGCTGCGACGGCTGCACCCACCGCGGGTGGCAGCGTCGAGACGACGACGGTCGCAGGAACGGCGGCCCACTGCTCCAGCGGCACGGCCACGGCCTCGGTGCCGAGCCCCTGCAGGAGCGCCACGACGTCGGCCGCCGATGACGGGTTGCGGGCGGCGACGCGCACCTCCCGCATCCCGAGCCGGACGAGGGCGGCCCCTGCGGACCGTGCGGTGGCTCCGGACCCGAGCAGGGTCGCCGTACCGTCGTGGTCCACGTGCGCGAGCGCACCCACGATGCCGGCCACATCGGTGTTGTGGGCGTCCCACCCGAGGTCGTCGCGGCGGACGAGGGTGTTGGCCGCGCCGGTCAGCCGGGCGGTCGCCGACGCGGTGTCCGCCAGCGTGAGCGCAACGTCCTTCAGCGGCATGGTCAGGCTGAGGCCGCGCCAGGACTCGTCGCGCTCCCCCACCCACGCCGCCAGCTCGGCGGCGCCGAGGTCGTGCGCGCCGTACGCCCAGTCGTCCATGCCCAGGGCGCGGTAGGCGGCGGAGTGGAGCACCGGTGACAGCGAGTGGGCGACGGGTCGCCCGAGGACGGCGGCGTTCAGCACCGGTCGGCGTGGCCGCGGCACCAGGCCCGGAACTCCTGCACGTTGCGGGCGTGCTCGGCAGCCGTGGTCGCGAACTTGGTCTCACCGGTGTCGGGGTCGACGGTGACGAAGAAGAACCAGCCACCCGGGGTCGGTGCTGCCGCCGCCTTGATGGACGCGGCGCCCGGGCTGTTGATCGGGCCCGGCGGCAGCCCCGGGTGCTTGTAGGTGTTGTAGGGGCTGGTGCTGCGGCGGTCCGCGTCGCTGGTGCCGGCGCGCCCCCGCTTCTGCACGGCGTAGTGGACGGTGGAGTCCATCTGCAGGTAGCCGTTGGTCGGCGGGCCGCTGGTCTTGAGGCGGTTCTCGATGACCCGGGCGACCTTGCCGCGGTCGGCGTCGCCGCTGACCTCGCCCTCGACGATCGAGGCCACGGTGAGCGTCCGCTCGCGGTCGGCCTCGGCCACGCCGGCAGCGTCGAGCTCGCTGAGGGTCTTGGCGACCATGGTGCGCAGCTGCTCGCCGGCCGTCGCCTTGGCGGGGAACTCGTAGGTGGACGGGAAGAGGTAACCCTCGAGGTTGCCCTTGGCCGACGCGGGGAGCCCGAGGGACCCCGGGTCCTTGGCGGCAGCGGTGTACTGGGCGAGCGGCACCCCCGTGGACTTGGACAGGGCCGCGAAGACCTCGTTCTTCCACAGCCCCTCGCGGATCGTGACGCGCGGGACGGTGCGGTTGGCGGGGTTGACGAGGGTGGCAAGGGCGCCCTTGGCCGACATCTGCTTCTTCAGCGTGTAGGTGCCCGGCTGGATCGCCGAGGCCCGCGAGTCACCGGCGGCCGCGTCGAGGAAGGCCTTGGCCGACTTCACCACGTCGGCCTTCTGGAGGGTGGCGCCGATGGCACGTCCGGAGTCCCCGTCGTTGACGACGACCTGCACGCTGCCCGACCCCGGGCCCGGGTAGTCGTTGCTCTCCAGGAACCCGTCGACGACCGGCCGCAGCACGGTGTAGGCGGCGAAACCCGCCACCGCGACGATCGCGAGGGCGATGACGAGGATGCCGCGACGGCGTCCCCGGCCACGACGGCGCCGGGGCGGCCTGGTGCGGTCGCGCGCCTGGGAGCGCGTCTGGACGGACCCGTGGCCCTCCTCCACGTGCTCGTCGTGCTGCCCCCCGAAGATCGAGTGCTCCAGGTGGGGCTCGGTCATCGGTGCCTGTCCTTCGTCCGGGGCTTGCGCCCGTCGGTCCTCACCAGCTCGCCGGGCGGACGCCCGGAGCTGCGCTCCGTGTCGAGGGCGACCTGCAGGATCAGGACCGCCGCCGCCTGGTCGACCACCGCGCGCTGCCGCCGGCCGCCGACCCCGCTGTCGCGGAGCGAGCGATGCGCGTCGACCGTGGTGAGCCGCTCGTCGACGAGCCGGACCGGTACGGGCGCGACACGTGCCGCCAACCGCCCAGCATACGTGCGTGCGGTCTGGGCGGCGGCACCTTCGGCACCCGCGAGTGTCCGGGGCAGGCCCACGACGACCTCGATGGCCTCGCGCTCGGCGACGATCGCGGCGATCTCCTCGACGTCGGCGCCACCGCTGTCCTGCTCGGCAGGGTCGCGCGGCACGGTGCGCACGGGGGTCGCCAGCAGGCCCGAGGGGTCGCTGGCGGCCACCCCGACCCGGACGCTGCCGACGTCGACGCCGACCCGCACCCCGGCCCTGGTGGCTGCCTGCGTCGTC
>NZ_JBFRFA010000041.1:0-31984 GCF_052114585.1 Pedococcus sp. 2YAF34 | reverse complement strand
GGCCGGGACACCAGTCCCGGCCCGCCCCTTCGTCGTCGTGCTCAGCAGATCATGCAGTGTCGACGTACGACGTGCGCAGGTACTTGTGCACGGCGTCCTCCGGGACCCGGAAGGACCGGCCGACGCGGATGGCGGGAAGCTCTCCTGCGTGCACCATGCGGTACACCGTCATCTTCGACACGCGCATGATCGAGGCCACCTCGGCAACGGTCAGGAACCGCACCTCGGCGAGCTGTCGCTCGTTGGACATGTCCACCTCGATCTTCTGCACGCGCGCATCGCCGGCTTCCCCTCCGGCGGACTCCTACGCTCGTGCATGAGGAACTGTAGGGGCAGATGTGACTCATGGGGAAGTCAATGGGAAAACTTCCTCGGCCATGTCCAGTCGACACGCCGCAACGGGTCGGATTTGTCAGTCGAACCAGGGGTCGAGGCCGTGCAGCGGGAACACCGCCTGGCGGGTCGCCATGATGGCGCGGTCGACCTCGCTGTGCGGGTTGTAGCCCATGTCCCAGGGCTGGTGCCAGATCGGTCCCTCGGCGGGGTCACGGTCCCCCATGCGGCGCGGGCCGACCCGGCCGAGCAGCGTCTCGACGTGGTCGAGCCACTCCTCCGGCACCGGCTCGGTGAGCGCGACCGGCTGGTGAGCAGCGATGGCGGTGAGGTGCGTCCAGGTGCGGGGCACGACATCGACGACCTCGTAGCCGCCGCCGCCCAGGGCGACCCAGCGGCCCTCGCAGACCTCGTGGGAGAGCCGGTGCAGCGCCTCGGCTGCAGCCCGCTGCGCGTCGACCGACAGGGCGAGGTGGGCCAACGGGTCCTGCGCGTGGGTGTCACAGCCGTGCTGGGTCACCAGCACGTCGGGCTTGAACGAGCGCACCAGCGGCAGCGCGGTGGCGTGGAGCGCGCGCAGCCAGGCGGAGTCGCCCGTACCCGGTGGCAGGGCGACGTTGACGGCCTCGCCCTCCGCAGACGGGCCGCCGATCTCCCCGGCGAAACCGGTGCCGGGGAAGAGCGCTCGCCCCGACTCGTGCAACGAGATGGTCAGGACCCGCGGGTCGTCCCAGAAGACCCGCTCCACCCCGTCGCCGTGGTGGACGTCGACGTCGACGTAGGCCACCCGCTTGGCGCCGTGGTCGAGCAGCCACTGGATGCCGACGGCGATGTCGTTGTAGATGCAGAAGCCGGAGGCGTTGCCGGGCATCGCGTGGTGCAGCCCGCCGCAGAAGTTGACGCCGTGCGCGGCCCGCCCCTCCCACACGTCGGCGCACACCGTGCGCGTGCCCTCGACGACCCGGGCGCTCGACTCGTGCATGCCCGCGAACGCCGGGTCGTCCTCGGTCCCGATCCCGCGGGAGCCGTCGGCAGAGCCCGGGTCCTCGGAGGCCGCGCGCACCGCAGCCACGTAGGCCGGCTCGTGCACGGTCTCGAGCACCGCGTCGTCGGGCACCTCGGGCGAGAAGACCTCGACCCCGTCCGCGTCGAACACCCCCAGCGCCTCGCACAGCCGCGCGGTCAGGTCCAGCCGGACCGGGCTCATCGGGTGGCCCGGCCCGAAGTCGTAGGCGGTGAAGCCTGGGTCCCAGACCACCCGCACCTGTGAGGGCATGGCGGGAACGCTACCGGGGCCGGCACCCCAGCGGACAGGACGGTCCCACCAGCAGGGACGCGGTAGCGTGGCGCCCTCACGTCGACGACGCCGCGGAGGGCTGCTCAGGTGGGTAAGAAGCTGTACGACGACGACGTGCTCGTCATCGGGTTGGGCCGGTTCGGCGGGGCCGTCGCCATCGAGCTCCAGCGCCTCGGCCACCACGTCGTCGCCGTCGAGCGCGACCACGAGCTGGCCGAGACCTTCCTCGGGAAGGTGGCCAAGATCGTCCAGGCCGACGCCAGCCAGCCCGCGGCGTTCGGCAACCTCAAGGCCCGCAGCTTCAAGCTGGCGGTCGTCGGCATCGGGTCCTCGGTCGAGGCGTCGGTGCTCTGCGCGATGAACCTCGTCGACGCCGGCATACCGACCATCTGGGCCAAGGCACTGACTCCCGAGCACGCGCGCATCCTCGAGCGGATCGGGGTCCACCACGTCATCTCGCCCGAGGCGGACAGCGGCCGGCGGGTGGCTCACCTGCTCAACGGCAAGCTCATGGACTACATCGAGTTCGACGACGGCTTCGCCATCGTCAAGATGAAGCCGCCGCAGGAGGCGATCGGGTTCACGTTGGCGCAGAGCCAGATCCGCAGCAAGTACGGCGTCACGGTGGTCGGCGTGAAGTCCCCCGGCGACGACTTCACCTACGCCCTCCCGGAGACCAAGGTGACCGCGCACGACACCCTCATCGTCAGCGGCCCCACCGACCTGCTCGACCGCCTCGCCTCACGTCCGTAGCCGCGGGGCTCAGAGGGCAGGGGTCCCGCGGTCCTCCCCGAGCGGCAGGACCATGGCGATCTCGTCCTCGGGCTCGTCGCCGTTCCGCACGCGCATCGGGCGCCGGCTGTCGGTGGGCCGGAACCCGAACCCGCTCGCGAAGGCCACGGCCCGCCCGTTGTCGGAACCCACCCAGTACGCGAGGTGGCTGCGTCCCTGCGCCCGGGCGACGTCCGCACCGGCCTGCACCAGCTGGGTGGCGACGCCGGTGCCACGCGCGGTCGGGGCGACCCAGAGGCCGAAGAGCTCGGCGACCTTGTCGTTGCCCTCCTGGGCCTGGCCGACGCTGGCCACGCCCACGGACTCACCCTCGACCTCGGCGAGCAGCCGCTGCGAGCGGCGCATGCGGGCACGCCAGAAGTCCTCGTCGTAGGCCCGTTCCTCGTCCGCGGTCGCGACGAAGGCCTCGGGTGACTCCTCCAGGGCGCTCAGGCGAGCCGTCCGGTACTGCTCCCACTCGTCCTCGTCCAGCCGACGCACGGTGATGTCGCTCATGCGGAACACTCTCGCACGCGCAGGGGCACCGGGGTCAGATGGGTTTTCCCAGAGTTCACCAAGAGCCCGCTGGGAGCTCGCTGACAGCCAGGGCCATCTCGAGCTCGGTGATGGAGGGGTCGTGGGGCATCACGCCGGTGCGCCCGGTGGGCCGGAAACCCATGCGCTCGTAGAGAGCCAGTGCCGCCGTGTTCTCGTGCGCCACCTCCAGGACCACGCGCTCGAGCCGGTCGGCCGCTGCAGCCTCGACCACCGTGCGCACCAGCCGCTCGCCGACGCCCTGCCCGCGGGCGGAGGGGTCGACCCACATGCCGACGAGCACGCACTCGTCCTCGGGCTGGTCGGGCACCCGGAAGGAGCCGACCGAGCCGACGGCCCGACCGTCCAGCAGGGCCAGCCAGGTGCGTGACCGGCCGACCAGCTGCTGCCACTCCTCGTCGGGACGGGCGGACGCCTCGGCGTGGGTGGTCCAGAACGCCCGGGGCGCGGCCTCCAGCATCGCCAGCCGCACGTCGCGGTAGGTGCGCCAGTTCGAGCCGTCGACGCGGACGACCTCCAGCCCGGTGCCGGACCCGCGCGCGCCGGGCGACACGTCACTCATGGCCGGAAGCCAGCTCGTGCGAGCGGTTGGCGGCCGCCTCCATGGCGGTGATGAACGCAGCCCGCACCTTGTGGTCGTCGAGCTGGCGCAGCGCGGCTGCCGTCGTCCCGCCCGGGGAGGTGACCTGCTCACGCAGCACCGTCGGGTGCTGCCCCGTCTCGCGCATCATCGTGGCGGCCCCGAACAGCGTCTGCACCACGAGCTCGGTGGCGGTGGGCCGGGGCAGGCCGAGCACGACGCCGGCCTCGATCATGGCCTCCACGACGTAGAAGATGTAGGCGGGGCCGGAGCCGCTGATCGCGGTGACCGCGTCCTGGTGCTTCTCGGCGACCTGCACGACGCGGCCGCACGAGCGCAGCAGCTCGGACGCCTCCTCGGTGTGGGCGGCGTCGGCGCTGCGGCCGGGGCTGACCGCCGCCATGCCCTGGTCGACCAGGGCCGGGGTGTTGGGCATGACCCGCACGACGGCGACGCCCTGCGGCAGCCGCGCCTCGAGCCACGCGGTCGGGATGCCGGCGGCGAGGCTGACCACGAGGTTGCCCGGCGAGAGGTGGTCGCTGATCTCCTCGACGAGCAGGGCCATGTCCTGCGGCTTCACCACGAGGACGACGGTGTCGGCCACCTGCGCAGCCTCGACGTTGGACAGGGCGCGCACGCCGTACCGCTGGACGAGGTCGGCGGCGCGATCGGGGCGCCGGGCCGTGACGACGAGGTCGTCGACGCTGCGGCCGGAGCGAACCAGCCCCGACAGCAACGTCTCGCCCATGACACCGGCACCGAGGATCGCGACAGTTCCCATGGGGGGAGTCTGTCAGCCGGTGGCGCCGGCGTGCCGCTCAGTTCTTGGAGGCGAGACCGCGCAGGAAGAACATCGTGTTGGCGGGACGCTCGGCCATGCGGCGCATGAGGTAGCCGTACCACTCCTCGCCGTAGGGGATGTAGACGCGCATCTGGTTGCCGCGGTCGGCGATGCGTTTCTGCTCCTCGGGCCGGATGCCGTAGAGCATCTGGTACTCGTAGCTGCCGGCGTCTCGACCGTGGTGGTCGGCGAGCGCCCCGGCGATCTCGAGCAGCCGGGGGTCGTGGCTGGCGACCATGGGGTAGCCGTCGCCGGCCATCAGGGTCTTCAGGCAGCGCACGTAGCTCTGGTCGACCTCGCCGGAGGACTGGTAGGCGACGGACTCCGGCTCCTTGTAGGCGCCCTTGCACAGGCGGACCCGGCTGCCCTCGTGGGCGAGGTCGCGGCAGTCGGCCTCGCTGCGGCGCAGGTAGGACTGGATGACCGCGCCGACCCACGGGAAGTCCTGGCGCAGCTCGCGCAGCGACTCCAGCGTTGCGTCGGTCGTCGTGTGGTCCTCCATGTCGAGGGTCACCGTCGTGCCGGCGTTGGCCGCGGCCTGGCAGATCTCGCGGGCGTGCTCGAGGGCGATCTTGTGGCCGTCGCCGGGGAGGTACTGGCCGAGCGCCGAGAGCTTGAGGCTCACCTCACCCATGCCGTGCTGCGACAGGTCGGCGTCGGCGAGCGCCGCCAGCAGCTCGAGGTAGTGGTCGCGGGTGCGGATCGCCTGGGTGAGGTCGGTGGTGTCCTCGCCGAGGTAGTCGATCGTCGCGAGCCGGTTGGTGGCACGCAGCTCGGCCGTCGCGGCGACGGCGTCCGCCGTGCGGTCCCCGGGCACGAAGCGCCGGACGACGCCGCGGCTCACCGGCGCCTTCTCGACCGCCTGCCGGACCGTCCCGCTCTTGGAGAGCTGGAGCAGGGAGTTGCGCAGCAGGTCACTGGCGTCCACAGGGGTCCTTCCGACGTCGAGGGGTGGCCATCCGAGGCCGCCCCCAAGGCTAACGTCAGCGCGCAGGTGTCCCGCACCAGCGCCGTCAGGGGGTGCGGCGCCGCAGGGTCAGGCTCCCGAGCACCAGGGAGGCGACCACCCAGACGAGGATGACGACAGCGTCCCCGAGCACGTCGCTGCCCGGTGCGGGGCTGGTGGTCACCGCCTTCATGGCGTCGACGGCATACGACAGCGGCAGCACGTCCGAGACCGGGTGCAGGACGTCGGGGAGCCGGTCACGGGCCACGAGCAGCCCGCAGAGGAGGAACTGCGGCAGCACGAAGGCCGGCATGAACTGCACCGCCTGGAACTCGGTCCGGGCGAAGCCGCTCGCGAGCAGGCCCAGCGCCGAGCCGAGGAGGGCGTCGAGGACGGCGACGACGACCAGCTGCCAGAGCGGCCCGGCGACGTCGAGGCCGCAGACCCAGACGGCGAACGCGGTGGCCACCAGCGCCTGCAGCACGGCCATGACCCCGAACGCGATCGCGTAGCCGAGCATGAAGTCGCCCTTGCCCATCGGGGTGGTGAGCAGCCGCTCGAGCGTCCCCGAGGTGCGTTCGCGCAGCGTCGCCACGCTGGTGACGATGAACATGACGACGAACGGGAAGACGCCGAGCAGGGGCGCGCCCAGGGCGTCGAACACCGGGGTGTCCTGGAAGATCCAGGCCAGCAGGCCGATGAGCACGCAGGGCACCACGAGCATCAGCCCGATGGTGCGGTGGTCGGCGCGCAGCTGGGCCAGCACCCGGCCGGCCGTGACGAGGGTGCGGTGGACGTTCACCGGGCTGCCTCCTCGGCACGGTCGATGAGGGCGAGGAAGGCGCCTTCGGCGTCGGTGGTCCCGGTGCGCTCGAGGAGGTCCGGCAGCGTCGCATCAGCCAGGACCCGCCCCTCCCTCAGCAGCAGCAGCCGGTCGCAGCGGGCGGCCTCGTCCATCACGTGGCTCGATACGAGCAACGAACGACCCTGCGCCGCAAGGCGGTTGAAGAGCCCCCACAGGTCGCGGCGGAGGACGGGGTCGAGCCCGACGGTGGGCTCGTCGAGGACGAGGAGCTCGGGGTCGCCGACGAGCGCGGCGGCGAGCGAGACCCTCGACCGCTGGCCGCCCGAGAGCCGGCCGACCAGGGCGTCCGCGTGGTCGGTGAGGTCGACGGCGGCGATGGCGTCGTCGGCCGAGGACCGCGGCGCGTCGAGCATCGCGGCGAAGTAGCGCACGTTGGCGCGCACGGACAGGTCGTCGTAGACGCTCGGGTCCTGCGTGACGTAGCCGACCCGGTGCCGCAGGTCGGGTGAGCCGGCCGGCTCCCCCAGGACCCGGACGGTGCCTCCGGCCACGACCTGCACCCCGACGACGGCGCGGATCAGCGTCGACTTGCCGCTGCCGCTGGGCCCGAGCAGCCCCACGACCTGGCCGGCGGGCACGACCACGGAGAGGTCTGGCAGGACGGTGCGCCCGCCGCGCTCGACCGTGAGCCCCTCGACCTCGATGACGTTATTCATCATGCGATGAATAGTAGACCCGGGCGAGGGTCCGGACAAGGGTCGGTGGTCAGTCGTCCGGCGCCAGGTAGCCCTGCAGCGTGGGCCCCAGCATCGCCGCGAGCTCGTCGTGGCTGGCCCCGACCACGGCGGGCAGCTCGACGATGTAGCGCATCACGGCCAGCCCGATCATCTGCGAGGCCGCCAACCCCGCCCTCAGCTCGAGCTCGCGGGCGGCGGCGACCTTGCTGCGTCCCGCGGCCTCGCTGCGCCCGGCGGCCGGCGCCAGCTCCCGCATCACCCGGCCGAAGACCTCGCGGGTGAGGAACTCCCGCAGCATCAGGGTGGCCTCGTCGTGGGTCACCGCCGACCGCAGCAGCGCCTGGAACCGCTGCCGGCCCTCCTCGGAGTCCCAGACCGACAGGAACGTGCGCACCAGGGCCTCCCCGACCCGCTCGCGCGGCCCGTGCACGATGGCGCCGATCAGCACGGCCGGGTCGGCAGGGATGTCGAGCACCGCCGCGAAGAGCTTGGCCTTGCCGCCGAAGTAGTGGTGCACGAGGGCGGGGTCCACCTCGGCACGGCGCGCGATGCCCCGCACGGACGTCGCGTCGTACCCCTGCTCGGCGAAGTCGGCGCGCGCTGCGGTGAGGATGGCGGCACGGGTGTCGACGCCCCCGGGCCGCCGCCCGCGCGGGCTCACTGGACCCCGCCGACGGCGGGGGCCGCCGCCGTCGCCAGGTGGAGGCGGGCGAACGCGAGCGCCTCCGCGAGGTCGAGCTCCCGCTCCTCCGCACCCAGCTTGCGGGTGCCCACCTCGACGACGACCGGCCCGGCATACCCCTGCGTCGCCAGCATCTCGAGGAACTCCGCGCACGGCTGGAGCCCACGACCGGGTACGAGGTGCTCGTCCTTGACCGAGCCGAGGCCGTCGGCGAGGTGCACGTGCGCCAGCCGCCCGCCCAGCACGCGCGCCATCTCCATCGCGTCCGAGCCGGCGGTGGCGGTGTGGGACAGGTCGAGGGTGACGTTGTCGTAGGCCTGCGGCACGGGGTCCCAGTGGGGCAGGTAGGCCTCGAAGTCACGCTGCCGGGCCCGCCACGGGAACATGTTCTCCACGGCGAGGGCGATGCCGGTCTCGTGCTCGCGCAGCGCCACGCCCTCGACGAAGTCCCGGGCGTACTCCTTCTGCCACCGGAACGGCGGGTGCAGGACGACCGTGGACGCGCCGACCTCCTGGGCGAGCTCGATCGACTTGTCCACCTTGGTCCACGGGTCGGGCCCCCACACCCGCTGGGTCAGCAGCAGCGTCGGCGCGTGGATCGACACGATCGGCAGCCCGTGCAGGCCGCTCAGGGCAGAGAGCGCGCCGGCCTCCTGCGTCACCGGGTCGGTCCAGACCATGACCTCGACGCCGTCGTAGCCGAGCCGGGCCGCAGTCGCGAACGCAGCCGCGCAGTTCTCGGGGTAGACCGAGGCGGTCGACAGTGCCACCGAGGCACCGGGAACCGAGACCGCCGAGGGCATGCGACGAGCCTACCCACGGCCGCTGGGAGCGCCCGCCGGGACGGTGTGCCGGCCCGTCCCGCACGCCGCCTGGCGCCCGCGCCGAAGTCCCAGACCTCGGGCCGGGGGGCGTGGCCCTCAGCCGAAGTCCGGGACTTCGGGCGGCGGTCTGGGGCGGAGTTGAGCGAGCGATGGCGGTAGGGGGCCGCCGGCGCGGGGCGCCGGGGTCAGCGCAGGGTGTCGAGCCGGTCGAGGATGACGCCCTCGCGCAGCGCCCAAGGGCAGATGTCGAGGCGTTCGAGGTCGAGCAGGTCCATGGCCGCCTCGGCGACCATGGCGCCGGCCAGCAGCTGGCGCGACCGGCCCACGGACACCCCCGGGAGTTCCGCGCGGCGGGCGGCCGACAGCGTCGCGAGCCGGCCCACCAGGTCGGCGAGGGCCGCGCGCTCGAGGTGGCGCGCCGCGTACGGGCCCTCGCTGCTCGGGGCGGCGCCGGTGAGGCGCGCGAGGGAGCGCATCGTCTTGGACGTGCCCACCGCCCGGTCGGGGGGTCCGGCCTTGGCCAGGGGACGCAGCTCGCTGGCGAGCCGCACGCGGATGGCGCGACGAGCCTCCCGGACCACCTCGGCGGACGGCGGGTCCCCGGGCAGCAGGTCGCGGGTGAGGCGGCCGGCACCCAGCGGGAGGCTCACCGCGGCGTCCGGCTCCTCGTCCATGCCCGCCGCGAGCTCGAGCGAACCGCCCCCGATGTCGACGACGAGCAAGGTCCCGCTCGACCAGCCGAACCACCGCCGGGCCGCCAGGAAGGTCAGCCGCGCCTCGTCCTCGCCGGTGAGCACCTGCAGCGCCAGCCCGGTCCCCTCGTGCACCCGCTCCAGCACCTCGTCGCCGTTCGGCGCCTCGCGCACCGCGCTGGTCACGAACGCCATGACCTCCTCGACGCCCTGGTCCTCGGCCACGGTCAGGCACTCGGCGATGAAACCCGCGAGCGCCCTCTCGCCGGAGGAGGAGATGAGGCCCTCGTCGGTCACGTGCTCGGAGAGGCGCAGCTCGATCTTGTGCGAGGTCGCCGGCAGCGGCTGGGCGCCGCGGTGGGCGTCGACGACGAGCAGGTGGACGGTGTTGCTACCGACGTCGACCACCCCGAGGCGCATGCGCCCACGCTAGTGGTCGCTGCCCCGCACACCGGGTCTCGTCGCGCAGGACGGTGCAGACCGGGACAGACTGGGGTGCATGCCGACTGCTCCGACCCAGCCCCGGCTCGCCGAACGACCGCCTCCGCGGCCGTCCCGGCCCAGGTGGCCGCTGACCGCTGGCGTCGTCCTGCTCGGGTGGTGCCTGCTGGCGTGGACGGTCTTCGGTGCAGGCATCAACACCGCCCCGTTCTTCGGTGACATCCCGTCCCGCAGCCAGTACGTCGAGTCGGGGATGGCCTGCCTGACCGCCCTGCTGCCGGTGGCCCTGCTCCTGCTGATCGGGCGGCTGGCCGGCTCCCGCTGGGGGCTGCTGCTCCTGGCCGTGCCAGCGGTGCTGCTCGTGCCGCTGGGCCTCGAGATGCTGTCGAAGCCGGGCGACCCGACCGACCCCTCGGCCGGGCGGGCGGTGGGCGCCTCGGACGTGTTCGCCGACCTCACCCGGCCCAGCTGGGCGTCCGCCGTGGTGCTGTTCGTCGTCCTCGGGGCGGTGCTCGTCGCCCGGCGCCGCCGCGCGCGGGCCCTGCCCTCCGGTGGCGCGCGGGCCCTCCCCTCCGGTGGGGGCACCACGCCGTAGGGTTGCGGCGTGCCAGAAACCCCGCTCGACACCCCCCGCCTCTGGGTGGAGTTCACCGACCCGGCCGACACCGGCCAGCGGTTCCGGGTGGACCTCACCTGGCTGACGTCGAGCTGGACGTGCATCTTCGGCAACGGCTGCCAGGGCATCTACGCCGACCGGCCCGACGACGGCTGCTGCACCCTCGGCGCGCACTTCACCGATGACGACGACGTCAAGCGGGTCAAGAAGGTCGTCAAGGAGCTCGGCGAGGACGAGTGGCAGCTCCACCCCGGGTCGACCAAGCTCTCGGCCTGGACCGAGCCCGAGGACGACGCCATCAAGACCAAGGTCGTCGACGGCGCGTGCATCTTCCTCAACCGCCCCGGCTTCCCGGCCGGCGCCGGCTGCGCGTTGCACCAGCACGCCGTGCTGCACGGCAAGGAGCCCCACACGGTGAAGCCCGACGTGTGCTGGCAGCTGCCCATCCGGCGCACCTACCGCACGGTCGAGCTGCCCGACGGCTCGTCCTGGCAGGAGGTGACCATCACGGAGTACGACCGGCGCGGCTGGGGCCCCGGCGGTCACGACCTCGACTGGTACTGCTCGGGCAACCCTGAGGCACACGTCGGCCGTGAGCCCGTCTTCCGCAGCAACCGCGGTGAGCTCGTCGAGCTCATGGGCGAGGACGCGTACGCCGAGCTCGCCGTGCGCTGCGAGGCCCACCTGGCGAGCGTGAAGGCTGCGCGGAACGCCTACTCCCGCAAGATGCTTCCCCTCATGGTGCACCCGGCGACGCTGGCCGCGCAGGAGGGTCGCCGGCGCCAGTGAGCGAGCCGACAGGCCCCCAGCACCCGCCGACGCGGAGCCCGAACATCTGGGACTCCCCCGACGTCTACGAGGTCGAGAACCTCGGCGCCGACCCCGACGGCGTCATCGAGGCGGCCATGGCACGGCTGCACCCCTTCGAGGGAGCTGACCTGCTCGACGTGGGGTGCGGCACCGGGTTCCACCTGCCGCGCTTCGTCGAGCTGGGCTGCACCGGCGTGGTCGGCGTCGAGCCCCACCCGCCGCTGCTCGCCGTGGCCCGCGAGCGCACCGCCGGTATGCAGCGGGTGCGCGTCGAGGAGGGGGTCGCCCAGTCGCTGCCCCTCGGGGACCACTCCGTCGACGTCGCCCATGCGCGCTGGGCCTACTTCTTCGGGGCCGGGAGCGAGCCGGGGCTGCGTGAGCTCGAGCGGGTGGTGCGGCCGGGCGGGACGGCGTTCGTGATCGACAACGACGCCACGCGCTCGACCTTCGGGCGCTGGTTCGCCCGGGCCAACCCGTCCTACGACCCCCTGGCGGTCGAGCGGTTCTGGGCACGGCAGGGCTGGTCCCGCGAGGCGCTGACCATCCGCTGGGACTTCGCCCGGCGCGAGGACCTCGAGGCGGTCGTGCGCATCGAGTTCCCCGACACGGCGGCCGAGGGCATCCTCGCCGAGCACGAGGGCACCGGCGTCGACTACGCCGTCAACCTGTGGTGGCGCCGCTTCTGACTCCGGCGCAGGATGTGGGGCACCGCAACCAACGGAGGTTCGCATGACTGGACAGATCGCCAGGGCGCAGGTCGAGGTCGACGCCGACCGGCCGCGCGTGTGGGAGGCGCTCACCGACCCCGACCAGGTGGCCCGATACATGATGGGCAGCCGCGTGGAGACCGACTGGGCCGTCGGCAGCCCGATCACCTGGTCCGGTGAGATGGACGGCAAGCCCTACCAGGACAAGGGCGAGGTGCTTCGGGCCGACCCGGGCTGGGTGCTCGAGGTGACCCACTACAGCCCGCTGATGGGCCAGGAGGACCGGCCCGAGAACTACCACACGGTCCGCTACGAGCTGGCCTCGTCCGACGGGGGTGGCACGGTCGTCACCCTCTCCCAGGACGGGTGCGCCGACGAGCAGCAGGCGCAGCAGTTCTCGCAGAGCTGGCAGGGGATGCTCGACGGGATGAAGCAGGTCGTCGAGTCGTCCTGACCGGGTCCGTCCGGGCAGGAGTGCGAGCCCGGGCCCCGCGGGACCTGCCTGTCGGAGCCGCCACGTAGGTTGTCGCCCATGGCAACCAAGACGTCGACCCGGGCGAGCGGCTACCGCTGCAGCGAGTGCGGCTGGACCACCGCCAAGTGGGTCGGGCGCTGCGGCGAGTGCCAGTCGTGGGGCAGCGTGGCCGAGGTCGGCGCGGTCACCGTCCGCACCACCGCGGCCGCCCGGGTCGAGCGCCCCGCGCTGCCCATCGGCGACGTCGACGTCCGCCGGGCCGAGGCGAGGTCCACAGGCGTCGACGAGTTCGACCGGGTCCTGGGCGGTGGCCTCGTGCCGGGCGCCGTGGTCCTCGTGGCCGGCGAGCCCGGCATCGGCAAGTCGACCCTGCTGCTCGACGTGGCCGCGCGCGCGGCCCGTTCCGGCGGCGGCCGCACGGTCCTCTACGTCAGCGGCGAGGAGTCGGCAGCCCAGGTCCGCATGCGCGCCGAGCGCATCGAGGCCATGGCCACGACCCTGTTCCTCGCCTCCGAGACCGACCTGGCGACCGTGCTGGGGCAGATCGCGACGATCGAGCCCGACCTCGTGGTCGTCGACTCGGTCCAGACCATCTCCAGCGGCGACATCGAGGGCTCCGCCGGCAACGTCAGCCAGGTGCGCGAGGTCGCCGCCTCGGTGATCCAGGTCGCCAAGTCGCGAGGCATCGCCACCCTGCTGGTCGGGCACGTCACCAAGGACGGCTCGATCGCCGGACCGCGGGTGCTCGAGCACCTGGTCGACGTCGTCGTGCAGTTCGAGGGCGACCGGCACTCCCAGTTGCGGCTCGTGCGAGCGGTGAAGAACCGCTACGGCCCCACCGACGAGGTGGGCTGCTTCGAGCTGTCGGACGCCGGCATCACGGGACTCGCGGACCCCAGCGGCCTGTTCCTGTCCCGCAGCACCCTGACCGTCCCCGGCACCTGCGTGACGGTCACCCTCGAGGGTCGCCGCCCCCTGATGACCGAGGTGCAGGCCCTGGTCGCCAAGAGCGAGATCCCGACGCCACGGCGCGCCACGAGCGGGCTCGACTCCGCCCGCGTCGCCATGATCATCGCGGTCCTCGCCAAGCGGGCCGGGGCGCCGATCGGCAGCTCCGACGTCTACCTGTCGACCGTCGGCGGGGTGCGGCTCACCGAGCCGGCCTCCGACCTCGCCATCGCCCTGGCCGTCGCGAGCTCGGTGATGGACCGCCCCCTGGTCGAGCGCTCGATCGCCTTCGGCGAGCTCGGGCTCGCGGGCGAGCTGCGGCCGGTCGGCGGCATACCCCGTCGTCTGGCCGAGGCCGCGAGGCTCGGGTTCCGCACCGCGTACGTGCCCGCCGGGGTCCTCACCAAGGGCCAGGTGCCCACTGGAATGCGGGTCGTGGAGTGTGCCGACATCCGCAGCGCGGTGCACTCCGCGCTGCAGCCCGCGCACGGTTAGACTCGCGCCAGACCGGACCGGCGGCACACCAAGGGGACTGACACGTGGATCTTCGCGAGGACGATGCGCTTCGCGCCACCCTCGCCGCAGTGGCGCCGGGCACCGAGCTGAGAGACGGCCTCGAGCGCATCCTGCGCGGCCGCACGGGCGCCCTGATCGTCCTCGGCCATGACCGCACCGTCGAGCAGATCTCGACCGGCGGCTTCCCGCTCGACGTCGAGTTCTCCGCCACCCGGCTGCGCGAGCTCGCCAAGATGGACGGCGCGATCGTGGTCGACCGCGAGGTCACCCGCATCCTGCGCGCCGCGACCCAGCTGCTGCCCGACTCCTCCATCGAGACCAGTGAGTCCGGCACCCGGCACCGCACGGCGGAACGTGTCGCCAAGCAGACCGGGTACCCCGTCGTCTCGGTGAGCCAGTCCATGCGGATCGTCGCGCTCTACGTCGCCGGGCGCCGCCACGTGCTCGAGGACTCCAGCGCCATCCTGTCGCGCGCCAACCAGGCCCTGCAGACGCTCGAGCGCTACAAGTCCAGGCTCGACGAGGTCACCGGCACCCTGTCCGCCCTGGAGATCGAGGACCTCGTCACGGTCCGCGACGTCGCCAGCGTCCTGCAGCGCCTCGAGATGGTCCGGCGGATCCGCGACGAGATCTCCGGCTACGTCGTCGAGCTCGGCGTCGACGGGCGCCTGCTGACCCTGCAGCTCGAGGAGCTCACCGGCGGCCTCGGCAACGACCGCGAGCTCGTCATCCGCGACTACCTGCCGGTCACCCGCGCAGGCCTGCAGCTCCACGAGGCGATGGCCGCCCTGGAGGAGCTGACGTCAACCGAGCTGCTCGACCTCTCGGCCGGCGCCAAGGCAGTCGGCTTCGCCATCGGCGGCGACGCCCTCGACTCGGCCGTCAGCCCCTGCGGTTACCGCCTGCTGAGCAAGGTGCCGCGCCTGCCCGGCGCCATCGTCGACCGGCTCGTCGACCACTTCGGGAGCCTGCAGAAGCTGCTCGCCGCCAACCTCGAGGAGCTCATGGACGTCGAGGGGGTCGGCGAGGGCCGCGCCCGTGCCGTCCGCGAGGGCCTGTCGCGCCTCGCCGAGTCGAGCATCCTCGAACGCTACGTGTGACCAGCCTGGCCGCCCCCGAGCGGCTGCACGAACGGGTGCTGGAGTGGTACTCCACCGCCGCGCGTGACCTGCCGTGGCGCACCGACGAGGCGACGCCCTGGGGCATCTTCGTCTCCGAGGTCATGCTGCAGCAGACGCCCGTTGCCCGTGTCCTGCCCGTCTGGCTGGAGTGGCTGGCGCGCTGGCCCGAGCCGGCCGACCTGGCGGCGCAGCCACCCGGCGACGCCGTCCGTGCCTGGGGCAGGCTCGGCTACCCGCGGCGCGCGCTGCGGCTGCACGCCGCGGCCGTCGCCATCACCGAGCGGTTCGGGGGGATGGTCCCGGGCACCGAGGCCGAGCTCGCGACGCTGCCCGGCGTCGGCACCTACACCGCTGCAGCCGTGTCGACCTTCGCCTTCGGGCAGCGCACGACCGTGGTCGACACCAACGTCCGCCGGGTGCTCGCGAGGGCCGTGGGCGGCGATGCGTATGCCGCGCCGTCGCCCACGCGTGCGGAGCTCAGGGCCGCCGCCGAGCTGGTGCCCCCGGAGCCACCTCGGGCGCGCACCTGGAGCGTCGCCGTGATGGAGCTCGGCGCCCTCGTCTGCACCTCCCGGAGCCCGCGTTGCGGAGCCTGCCCGATCCGGGACCTGTGCGCGTGGCGGCTCGCGGGCAGTCCCGCGCACGAGGGCCCGCCACGGCGCGGGCAGGCGTGGGAGGGCACCGACCGCCAGATGCGCGGGGCCCTGTTGCGGCTGCTGCGCGAGAGCGACGGGCCCGTGTCCCGCGAACAGATCGAGGCGGTGTCCCCGCTCGCCCTGCAACGCGAGCGCTGCCTGGACTCCCTCGTGGCCGACGGCCTCGTCGAGCCCCTGGCCCGCGACTTCTTCCAGCTGCCCGGGGCACGGGAGGCGAGCTGAGATGAGCGCGGGCCCGGGTGTCGGCGGTGGGGAGCACGACGGCACGCACGGCACGGCCCGGCGCGCGGGCACGGTACTGCGCCGTGGCGCCTCGGCCACCGGCCGGGCGATCGGCCACGGCACCGTCGCCGGCGCACGGCTCGCGGGGCGGGGCGGACGCGCCGGAGCCCGCCGAGCCCGTGCCTACACGCACTCCGCCGGAGCCGGAGAGAGCGGCCTCGCGCGCATCATCGAGCTCCACTTCGTCAACCTCGCGGGCGACGCGGCCCTCACCGTCAGCCTCGCCGGCACCATCTTCGCCATCCCCACCGACGAGGCCCGCGGACAGGTGGCGCAGTTCCTCGCCCTGACGATGGCGCCGTTCGCGCTGCTCGCCCCGTTCATCGGTCCGCTGCTCGACCGGTTCCGCCACGGCCGGCGCTGGGCCATCGGCACGACGCTCGCCCTGCGCGCGTTCCTGTGCTGGGTGCTCGCCGGGGCCGTGACCGACGGGTCGGCGTGGCTGTTCCCCGCCGCGCTGGGGTGCCTGGTCGCGTCCAAGGCGTACGGCGTCACCCGCGCCTCCGCGGTGCCGCGCCTCCTGCCACCGGGGTTCAGCCTGGTCAACGCCAACTCGCGCAACGCCCTTGCCGGGGTCGCCGGCATGGCGGTGGGCGGCGGTCTGGCCGGGGCTGCGGCCAGGGTGGGGCCGGAGTGGTCGCTGCGCCTGGCCTTCCTCATCTACGTCGTGGGCACGGTCCTGGCGATCCGGCTGCCGTCGCGGGTGGACTCCAGCAGCGGCGAGCTCGACATCGAGGACACCGGCCCCGTGCCCGTGCCACCTCGCGGCAGCGGCGAGCGCACGAGCCTCGGCCGCCGGCTGCGCTCACGGGTGGCGGCCCTGCCGACCACCGTGCTCGTGGCGCTGTGGAGCGCCGTCGGGGCCAGGCTGCTCACCGGGTTCCTCACGCTGTTCATGGCGTTCCTCATGCGCGAGCACCCGATCCCGGGCCACAGCGGAACGCTCGTGCTGGGGCTCGTCGTCGGCGCAGCCGGTGCAGGCAATGCGCTGGGCACCGTGGTCGGCAACGCCCTGCGTCGGCTGCGCCCGGACGTCATCATCGCGGTCGCCCTCATCGCCGACGTCCTCGCCGCCCTGGCCGCGGCCTTCTTCTACTCGCTGGTGACCCTGCTCGTCCTCGGCCTCGTCGCCGGGCTCGCCGCCCAGCTCATCAAGCTCAGCAGCGACGCGGTCGTGCAGCGCGACATCGAGGAGTCGGTGCGGACGCGGGTGTTCGCGTGGTCCGAGACGGTGCTGCAGATCGCCTGGGTGGTGGGTGGCGGCATCGGCATCGGCCTGCCCCTGGTCCCACAGCTGGGGTTCGGGGTCATCTCGGCCCTGCTGGTGGTCGTGCTGGGCGTCTCGGTCCGCATCCGGATGGTCCGGCCCGGAGCCGCCGCGCCCCACCACCCGTGACGCCCGACCTGCGGAGCCGTCTTCGCTGAGCGACGCCGACGCCCTCGAGGCGGTCGCGCGGACGCACCGTACGGAGTGGGCGCGGGTCGTCGCCACGCCGGCCAGGCGCTTCAGCGACCTCGACGTCGCGAGGGCGGCCGCCACGGCAAGGAGAAGACCTCAGAGAGTGCGGAGCATCCGGGTGTTGCCGAGGGTGTTGGGCTTGACCCGTTCGAGGTCGAGGAACTCCGCCACGCCCTCGTCGTACGACCGCACCAGCTCGGCGTAGACCTCGGGGTCGACGGCCTGGCCCTCGATCACCTCGAACCCGTGGCGGCCGAAGAAGTCGACCTCGAAGGTGAGGCAGAAGAGCCGCTCGACCCCCAGCTCGCGGGCGTCCTCCACGAGGGCCTCGAGGAGCCTGGAGCCAACGCCCAGGCCCTTGGCCTCCGGGCTCACCGCGAGGGTGCGGATCTCGGCGAGGTCCTCCCACATCACGTGCAGCGCACCGAAACCCACGACGCGGCCGCCCACCTCGCCGACGCGGAACTGCTGCACCGCTTCGTAGTAGGTGACTGCGTCCTTGGACACCAGGACCCGCGACTCGGCGTGCGGACGCACGATCTCGCGGATGGTGCGGATGTCGCTGGTCCTGGCACGCCGTACGACCACGTCTCCCGGGGCCTCAGGCACCGAGGCGCCCGTCCTTCATGTCGCTGAAGGTGCTCTGCGCCTGGCTGCCCAGGAGCACCACGGACTGCCCCTCCCGGGTGCCGATCGCGCCGGGCACGACCCTGTTGGGGACCTTGGCGGTGTCGCTGAGGTAGAGGCTGGCGCAGAGGTTCAGCACCTGCGTCGGCGTCAGGCTGGTCGCCAGGTGGGAACCCATGAGGCCGAGCAGGCGCGCCAGCTGGGCGGGGCCGAGCTTCTGTGCCATGACCATGCCGGCCTTGATGAGCTCGCCCTGGTTGGCCGAGCGCCCGAAGTCGCCGTTGGGCAGGTGCTTGCGCTCCCGCGCCAGGGCCAGGGCGGTCTTGGACGTGAGCTTGTTGGTGCCGGCCTTGACGATCTGGAAGTTGTCGACACTGCGCAGCGACTGCTTGGCCACGAAGATGATGCCGCCGAGGCTGTCGACCATCCCGCGGAAGCCGTAGAAGCCGGTGATGACGTAGCCGTCGATCTGCACCCCCGACGCCTTCTCGATGGTGCGCACCTGGCCCTTGGCGCCACCGAACACCAGGGCGGCGTTGACCTTGGCGTTGCCGCCCGACGACAGCGGCACCCACGAGTCGCGCGGGATGCCGACGATGCCGCCGACGCCCTTGTGGTCGACGCCGATGATGTGCAGCGCGTCGCCACGGCACTTCTCGACCGGCTGACCGGGGCGGGCGTCGGAGCCGATGGCCAGCACCCGCATCGTCGGGAAGTCCGGGCGGTAGACGGCCATCGAGGGCCACCAGCCGCCCACGACCGCCCACGACGAGGTGCCCCTGACCAGCAGGGTGACGTCCTTGCCGTGCACGATGCTGGCCACCGTCGACCCCATCCAGCGCCCCGTGGTGCCGGACACGGCGACCGAGCTCTTGAGGACCTTGCGCCTGGCCAGCGCCGACGCCACGTCGCCGCTCGCCGGCACCTTGCCGCCGAGGTAGAGGGTGCCAAGCACGGCGAGCAGGTCCTGGGGCAGGCCCTTGCCCGTCACCGCGGGCTTGGCGGGGGCCGGCGCAGCCGTGGTCGTGGTGGTCGAGGACGTGGTCGACGGCGGGGTCGCCTTCTTCTTGTCCTTCGAGCAGGCGGCCAGGGTCAGCGGTGCCGCGACCAGCCCGAGGAGCACGGAGCGGCGGGGCAACGAGGAGGGCAGCGCGAAGCGCTTCGAGGGGGAAGCCACGCCACCAATCTACGACGGAGCGTTCGGTGCGCCGTACACCGTCGCCTCCTCCGGGCGCGTCCCGGGGCCCCGGGTCGGCGATGGGCAGGGGGTCGAGTAGCCGACTCGCGCAGGTTGTCGCTGTGCTCGACTGCCCCGCGTGGGGTTTCGCGTCGACCCGCGCGGGGACGCGCAGAGGGCGGCACCCGTGGGGTGCCGCCCTCTGGCGGTGGGTACGGCGCGCGGTGACCGCGCGCCGTACCGGTGGTCACTCCGAGGAGTCGCCCACCGTCTCGACGACGGGGAGCTCGATCCCGCTCGGGTGCGGCGTGCCGACGAAGGTGAACGTCGCCGACTTGCCCTCGCCGTCGGCGTTGACGAGCACCAGCTCGCCCGCCTTCAGCTCGCCGTACAGGATCTTCTCGGACAGGACGTCCTCGATCTCGCGCTGGATGGTGCGGCGCAGCGGGCGCGCACCGAGCACGGGGTCGTAGCCCTTCTTGGCCAGCGCGTTCTTGGCCTCGGTCGTGAGCTCGATGCCCATGTCCTTGTCCTTGAGGCGCTTGTCCAGCTTGGCGATCTCGAGGTCGACGATGGCGACGATCTCCTCCTGCGTGAGCTGGGGGAAGACGATCGTGTCATCGACACGGTTGAGGAACTCGGGGCGGAAGTGCTGCTTGAGCTCGTCCGTGACCTTGTTCTTCATCCGCTCGTAGTCGCTGCGGGTGTCCGCGCCGGCCGAGAAGCCGAGCGAACCCTTGGAGATGTCCCGCGTGCCGAGGTTGGTCGTCATGATGATGACGGTGTTCTTGAAGTCGACCATCCGACCCTGGGAGTCGGTGAGGCGGCCGTCCTCGAGCACCTGCAGCAGCGAGTTGAAGATGTCCGGGTGGGCCTTCTCGACCTCGTCGAACAGCACCACCGAGAACGGCTTGCGGCGCACCTTCTCCGTGAGCTGGCCACCCTCTTCGTAGCCGACGTAGCCGGGGGGCGAGCCGAACAGGCGCGACACCGTGTGCTTCTCGGAGAACTCGCTCATGTCGAGCTGGATGAGGCTGTCCTCGTCGCCGAAGAGGAACTCGGCCAGCGTCTTGGCGAGCTCGGTCTTACCGACGCCGGTGGGGCCGGCGAAGATGAACGAGCCGCCGGGGCGACGCGGGTCCTTGAGACCGGCGCGGGTGCGGCGGATCGCCTGGGACAGCGCCTTGATGGCGTCGTCCATGCCGACGATGCGCTTGTGCAGCTCGTCCTCCATGTGGAGCAGCCGCGAGGACTCCTCCTCGGTGAGCTTGAAGACCGGGATGCCGGTGCTGGCAGCCAGGACCTCGGCGATGAGCTCCTCGTCGACCTCGGCCACGACGTCCATGTCGCCGGACTTCCACTGCGACTCGCGCTCGGCCTTCTGGGCGAGCAGCTTCTTCTCGTCGTCGCGCAGGCTGGCGGCCTTCTCGAAGTCCTGGCCGTCGATGGCCGACTCCTTCTCCAGGCGCACGGCGGCGATCTTCTCGTCGAACTCCCGCAGGTCCGGCGGTGCGGTCATCCGGCGGATGCGCAACCGCGCGCCCGCCTCGTCGATGAGGTCGATCGCCTTGTCCGGGAGGAACCGGTCGTTGATGTAGCGGTCGGCGAGGTTGGCCGCAGAGACCAGCGCGCCGTCGGTGATGGACACCCGGTGGTGCGCCTCGTAGCGGTCTCGCAGGCCCTTGAGGATCTCGATCGCGTGGCTGAGCGTGGGCTCGGCGACCTGGATCGGCTGGAAGCGGCGCTCGAGCGCCGAGTCCTTCTCGATGTGCTTGCGGTACTCGTCGAGCGTGGTCGCACCGATGGTCTGGAGCTCACCACGGGCCAGCATCGGCTTGAGGATGCTGGCGGCGTCGATCGCGCCCTCGGCGGCACCCGCACCGACGAGGGTGTGGATCTCGTCGATGAACAGGATGATGTCGCCGCGGGTGCGGATCTCCTTGAGGACCTTCTTCAGCCGCTCCTCGAAGTCACCGCGGTAGCGGCTGCCGGCGACGAGCGCGCCGAGGTCGAGGGTGTAGAGCTGCTTGTCCTTGAGGGTCTCGGGCACCTCGCCCTTGACGATGTCCTGGGCCAGGCCCTCGACGACGGCGGTCTTGCCGACGCCGGGCTCACCGATCAGCACCGGGTTGTTCTTGGTGCGGCGGGACAGCACCTGCATGACCCGCTCGATCTCCTTCTCGCGCCCGATGACCGGGTCGAGCTTGCCCTCGCGGGCGGCCATGGTGAGGTTGCGGCCGAACTGGTCGAGCACGAGCGAACCCGCGGGGGTGCCCTCCTGCTGGACCCCGCCGCCGACACCGGCGGCCTGGCCCTCCTTGCCCTGGTAGCCCGAGATCAGCTGGATGACCTGCTGGCGCACCCGATTGAGGTCGGCCCCGAGCTTGACGAGGACCTGCGCGGCGACGCCCTCACCCTCGCGGATGAGACCGAGCAGGATGTGCTCGGTGCCGATGTAGTTGTGGCCGAGCTGCAGCGCCTCGCGGAGGCTGAGCTCGAGAACCTTCTTCGCGCGGGGCGTGAAGGGAATGTGGCCGCTCGGGGCCTGCTGCCCCTGGCCGATGATCTCCTGCACCTGCTCGCGGACGGACTCCAGCGAGATACCGAGGCTCTCGAGAGCCTTGGAGGCGACGCCTTCACCCTCGTGGATGAGGCCGAGCAGGATGTGCTCCGTGCCGATGTAGTTGTGGTTGAGCATGCGCGCCTCTTCCTGCGCAAGCACCACCACCCGACGGG
The DNA here is from genome assembly GCF_052114585.1 of Pedococcus sp. 2YAF34. NCBI lineage: Bacteria > Bacillati > Actinomycetota > Actinomycetes > Micrococcales > Intrasporangiaceae > Pedococcus > Pedococcus sp. 2YAF34. The sequence continues at coordinate 10,350 of NZ_JBFRFA010000041.1, read as the reverse complement.
CCCGGTCGGTGAACCGTTCAAACATCTTTCTGCTCCTGCCTATCGAGATCACCTCGATGCTATCCGTGCGGCACGCACCCCGCTCACGCCTTCCGGCGACCGATACCTGATCGGGACGCTCCGAGGCGCGCGCTTGATGCTTGTCGCGACGCTTGTCCGGTGGAACGCGGGGCCTCCCACCCCTGTTCCCGGCCCTGAGCCGGGTCGGCTCATGTTCGCCGTGAGCGGACGGACCGGGGTCACGCCGTCGGTGGGGGCGAGGCCCGGGTCGGCCCGGGTGGGGCCGGGTACTGGCGGTGGGAAGGGGGCTTGGTCACGCCGCCGGGCCCTTGCGACGCACCTCGTCGACGTGCTCCATCGCCTGCCTCAGCTCGGCGAGCCAGCTGTCGGACTTCTCGCCGACGAGCCGCACGCACCAGGCGAGGGCCTCGGAGCGCGACCGGGCGACACCGGCCTCGACGAGGGTGTCGAGCACCTTGCGCTCGGGCTGGCGCAACCGGGTCATGACCGGCGCGGCGAGGTGGGTGAAGAGGACCTCGGTGTCGCCGATGCGCACACCCCAGGAGACCTTGCGGCCCGAGAGGTGCTCGAGCTCGCGGGCGATCTCGATGCGGCGTTCGCGAGTGTCCTCACGGAAGGAGGCGATGCGGCCGCGCGCGGCGATCTCGCGCTCGGTCTGGTCGTCGGAGTCGAGCTCGGGCGCCGCGAGGGTGCCGACCACGAGCAGCTCGTCGCGGTCGCGGGTGACCTCGACGGGGCCGGTGAACCAGTCAGTCGGGAGTCGGCCGGCCAGCCAGGCTTCCGCTGTTGTCTTCGTTGTCATGTAACGATGATTACAAGATTACGAACGGTGCGCCAGAGGCGTCCGCTGAGGGCGAAACCGGGCGAGTGGCCGAAAGTTCGTGGCGCGTACGGGCGCCGGGCGGCGACTTTCGGGCGAGTGGCCGAAAGTTCGTGGCGCGTACGGGCGCCGGGCGGCGACTTTCGGGCGAGTGGCCGAAAGTTCGTGGCGCGTAGGGCGTGCGACGGGACGCGAGGGGGTGCCCCGCGTCAGCGGAGGTGGCGCTGGTCGCTGATGCGCTTGGCCTTGCCGAGCGAGCGCTCGAGGGCGTGCGGCGCGAGCACGTCGACGGCCACCGTCACGCCGACGCGGTCCTTGATCCGGGTGGCGAGGGCTCGCGCCATACCAGCGCGCTCGGGCTCGCTCGACGACGCCGACGCCGCCTCGACCTGGACGGTGAGCTCGTCCATGCGGCCCGGCCGGGTGAGCACGCACAGGTAGTGCGGGGTCAGGCCCTCCACCGCGAGCAGCTGCTCCTCGATCTGGGAGGGGAAGACGTTGACGCCACGGACGATCATCATGTCGTCGGTGCGGCCGGTGACCTTGGCCATCCGGCGGAACTGCGGGTGGGCGGTGCCGGGCATGAGGGTCGTGAGGTCACGGGTGCGGTAGCGCACCACCGGCATGGCCTGCTTGGTCAGCGAGGTGAAGACCAGCTCACCCTCCTCGCCGTCGGGCAGTACCTCGCCGGTGACGGGGTCGACGACCTCGGGGTAGAAGTGGTCCTCCCAGATGTGCAGCCCGTCCTGGGTCTCCCCCGACTCCTGGGAGACCCCCGGGCCCATCACCTCGGACAGTCCGTAGATGTCGACGGCCCGCAGGTTGCTGCGCCGCTCGACCTCCTCACGCATCTGCTGCGTCCAGGGCTCGGCGCCGAAGATGCCGATCTCCAGCGAGGTGTCCTTGGGGTCGATCCCCTGGGCCTCCATCTCGTCGAGGATCGCCAGGAAGTAGGACGGCGTCACCATGATCACGCGGGGCCCGAAGTCGCGGATCAGCTGCACCTGGCGTTCGGTCATGCCGCCGCTCACCGGGACCACGGTGCAGCCCAGTCGCTCGGCGCCGTAGTGCGCGCCGATGCCGCCGGTGAACAACCCGTAGCCGTAGGCGATGTGCACGATGTCGCCGGGGCGGCCGCCGGCCGACTCGATGGACCTCGCCATCACCTCGGCCCAGGTGTCGATGTCCTGGCGCGTGTAGCCGACCACGGTCGGGCGCCCGGTCGTGCCGCTGGACGCGTGGATGCGGGACACCTGCTCGCGGGGCACCGCGAACATGCCGAAGGGGTAGTTGTCGCGCAGGTCCGCCTTGGCCGTGAACGGGAACCGCGCGAGGTCGGCCAGCTCGCGCAGGTCGTCGGGGTGCACGCCCGCGGCGTCGAACGCGGCGCGGTAGTGGGGCACGTTGGCGTATGCGTGCCCCAGGCTCCAGCGCATCCGGTCCAGCTGCAGGGCGCGCAGCTCCTCCACCGACGAGACGACGTTGTCCATGGCGGTCAATCTACGACCTGACGATCCTGAGAGTTCCCCGTGAAAGCCCGCTCTCGTGTCCCGAGCGGTGTTCGCTGGGCCGGATCGGACGTACGCTCGCGAAGGTGGACCGGGTGCCTGCACCGTCGGCCGTCGGCACCCCTGCGGGGCAGGAGGACGACGCGACCCCGCACGCCGGGGGGCGCCGCATCACGAGGCGGCCACTCGTGGTCGCCGTCGCGCTCCTCCTCGTCGGGTTGGCCCTCGTCGCCACGGCCCTGCTCCGCGGTCCCGACACCCCGGCGCTGACCCAGGCGGACGTCGACCGCAGCGTGCAGAAGGGGATCGCCGCCGCGCAGGAGCAGGCGCGCAAGGCCCCGACCGACGCCACCACCGCGTACCGTGCCGCGCTCCCCTCCCTCGTGACCATCCGGACGACGGGCGTGGGAGCCGCCCACGACGAGAACGGCACCGGTGCGGGGGTGGTGGTCAGCGCCGATGGCGCCGTCCTCACCGCGCTGCACGTCGTCGACGGCGCCGCCACCATCCGGGTGGTCTTCGCCGACGGCACCGAGGCGAGCGCCCGGGTCGCCAAGCAGGAGGCCTCCAGCGACACCGCCGTCCTCACCGCGTCGTCCCTGCCCCGGGTCGTCGTGCCTGCGGTGCTCGGGGGCGCGCCGCAGGTCGGCGACGAGGTGTTCCCGCTGGGCCACCCCCTCGGGCTGACCCAGTCACTCAGCGGCGGCGTCGTCTCGGCCGTCGATCGCAGCATCCGGGTCGGGAGCGGACGGACGCTCGAGGGGCTCATCCAGTTCGACGCCGCCGTCAACCCGGGCAACTCAGGTGGGCCGCTGCTCAACCGCGACGGCCAGGTCGTCGGCATCGTCACCGGCCTCGCCAACCCCTCGGAGCAGAGCTTCTTCGTCGGCATCGGCTTCGCCGTCCCCATCGCCACCGCCGGCGGCGTCGCCGGAAGCCCGCCCCAGTGACCACCCCACCAGGAGAGCCCATGGACCCGCACCGTCCCCAGCCCGGCCGCCAGCAGCACCCGCTCGAGCTGGCGCTCTACGAGGTGAAGAAGACGATCGTCGGCCAGGACCTGCTCATCGAGCGGATGCTGGTGGCGCTGCTGGCCCGCGGCCACCTGCTCGTCGAAGGCGTGCCCGGCCTGGCGAAGACGATGGCTGTCCGGACCCTGGCCCAGGCGATCGGCGGGGAGTTCCAACGGATCCAGTTCACCCCGGACCTCGTGCCGGCCGACGTCATCGGCACGCGCATCTACAACCAGAAGGAGGGCGAGTTCCAGGTCTCCCTCGGGCCCGTCTTCGCCAACCTGGTCCTCGCCGACGAGATCAACCGCGCCCCGGCCAAGGTGCAGAGCGCGCTGCTCGAGGTGATGCAGGAGGGCCAGGTGACCATCGGCCGCGAGACCTACCCTGCGCCGAACCCGTTCCTGGTCATGGCGACCCAGAACCCCATCGAGTCGGAGGGCACCTACGCGCTGCCCGAGGCGCAGGTCGACCGCTTCATGCTCAAGACCGTCATCGGCTACCCGACCCCGTCGGAGGAGTTCGTCGTCGTCGAACGCATGACCTCGGCCATGGACGCGACCCAGCGGGTGCTCGAGCCGGGGCAGCTGGTGGAGTACCAGCGCCGGGCCGACGCGGTCTACGTCGACCCTGCCGTCATCGAGTACGCGGTGCGGCTGGTGGGGGCGACACGCGCCCCGGCCTCCGTGGGGCTGCCCGACCTCGCGCGGTACCTCACGTTCGGGGCGAGCCCGCGGGCCTCCATCAACCTCGTCCTCGCCGCCAAGGCGCTGGCGTTCCTGCGCGGCCGCGACTTCGCCCGTCCGCAGGACGTGCGCGACCTCGCGTACGACGTCATGCGGCACCGTCTCGTCCTGTCCTACGAGGCGCTGGCCGAGGGCATCGGCGCCGACGACGTGCTCGAGCCGGTGGTGGCAGCCGTCTCGATGCCCGACGTGCCGCTGCGCGAGCGGCGCCCGCAACCGAGCGAGGCCACGTGGACCGCCGGCCCGCGCTGACCGCCTCCCCCAGCCCTACGGGTACGGGCCCCCTCACCGCCGAGGCGCTGCTGCGGCGGCTGGAGTGGCGCGTCGTGCGACGGCTCGACGGGCGGCTCCAGGGCGACTACCGGACGCTGTTCCGCGGCACGGGCGTCGACTTCACCGACCTGCGCGAGTACACACCGGGCGACGACCTGCGCCACCTCGACTGGAACGTCACGGCACGGATGGACACCCCCTACGTGCGCGAGTACGTCGAGGACCGCGAGGTCACCTGCTGGCTGCTGCTGGACCGGTCGGCGTCGATGGGTTTCGGCCCGGTCGACCGGCAGAAGTCCCTCGTCGTGACGGAGGTCGCCACCACCCTCGCCCACGTGCTCTCCCGAGGCGGAAACCGCACCGGCGCAGTGCTCTTCGACGACGGGGTGGATGTCGTCCCGCCGGGACAGGGTCGCAACCACGTGCTCCGCATCGCCGAGTCCCTCCTGCGCCCACCGTCGACCGGCTCGGCCAGGACGACCACCGACCTGTCCGTCCTGCTCAAGGCCGGGCTGGGGCTGGCACGGCGCCGTTCGCTCGTCGTCGTCGTCTCCGACTTCATCTCCCAGCCCGGGTGGGAACGCCACCTCTCGCTGCTCGCGCGGCGCCACGACGTCGTCGCCATCCAGGTGGTCGACCCGCGGGAGTCCGAGCTCCCGGCTGTCGGGATGGTCTACGTCGAGGACGCCGAGACCGGCGAGCAGATCTTCGTCGACACCGACGACCCGGTGTTCCGCGAGCGGCTGCGCGAGGCCGCCGCCGAGCGCCAGCAGGCGCTGCTCGCCGCTGCCCAGCGGGCCGGTACGCAGGTCCACACCGTCGCCACGGACGAGGACCTCGTGCGCGCCCTGGCCCGGATCTCCCACCTGCGAAGGCAGCAGCGGCGATGAGCTTCGCGTGGCCGTGGATGCTCCTGGGCCTGCTGGCGGTGCCCGCGCTCGTGGCGGCATACCGCAGACAGCAACGGATGCGGCAGCGCAGGCGGGTCGAGCTCGAGGCCCTCGGGCTGGTCCCCCTCGCCGGCCACGGGTCGGCGCCCGGCGGTCCGGGCCGTTCGCGCCTGCAGCACCTCGCGCCGGCGCTGGTCCTCGCCGCCCTCACGGTCCTGATCGTCTCCCTGGCCAGGCCGACCGCGACGGTCGCCGAACCCCGCCGCGAGGGCACGGTGATGCTCGCGTTCGACGTCTCGACCAGCATGGCGGCCACCGACATGGCGCCCACGAGGCTCGACGCAGCCAAGGCGGCCGCGCGGACGTTCGTCGCCAGGCAGCCGTCGTCGATCCGCATCGGCGTCGTGGCGTTCGGCGACAGCGCGGTGGTCTCCCAGCAGCCGACCGACGACCGCGTCCAGGTGCGTGCTGCCATCGACCGGCTCACACCCCAGGGGGGCACGGCGGTGGGCCGGGGCATCGTGTCCTCGCTCAGCGCCATCGCCGGCAAGCCCGTCGAGATCGGCGCCGAGCCGGGGGCCGGTGACGACGCGGACATCGGCTACTACTCCTCGGCCGCCATCGTCCTGCTCTCCGACGGTGAGAACACGACCGACCCGGACCCGCAGGAGGTCGCCGACCTCGCGTCCGCCGCCGGGGTGAAGGTCTACGCCATCGGCATCGGCAGCACCCGGGGGACGGTCCTGGAGGTCGACGGGTTCCAGGTGTCGACGGCGCTCGACGAGGCGTCGCTGAAGCGGATCGCCGCGACCACCGGCGGCGCCTACTACGCGGCCGCCGACGCAGCGTCGCTCGCCAAGGTCTACGGCTCGATCGACCTCGCGTGGACGGCCCGGACCCGCGAGCGCGAGGTGACGTCGTGGTTCGCCGCGGCCGCTGCGGTGCTGCTCCTGCTCGGCGCAGCGGTCTCGGTGCTCCGCTCGGGGCGGGTGGTCTGAGTGTCCTTCGGGCTGCCCTACGTCCTTATGGCGCTCCTCGCGGTCCCGCTGCTCGTCGGCGTCTACTGGTGGCAGCTGCGGCGTCGTCGCCGGCAGGCGGTGGCGTTCTCCAGCATGGCCCTCATCCGCTCGGCCCTGCCCCGGCAGCGCACGTGGCGACGTCACGTGCCGATCGGGCTGGTGCTCGCGAGCCTGGCCCTGCTCGCGGTCGCCGGTTCCCGCCCGCAGGTCCGCGCCGAGGTGCCGGTGTCCAGCTCCGCCGTGATCCTCGCGGTCGACGTGTCGGGCTCGATGTGCGCCACCGACGTCACCCCCAACCGGCTCGCCGCCGCGCAGGACGCCGTGCGCACCTTCATCGACAAGCAGGACGACCGGACCCGTATCGGGCTCGTGGTCTTCTCGGGGTTCGCCCAGGTCGCGGTGGCGCCGACCACCGACCACACCGAGCTGCGCAAGGCCGTCGACGGCCTCACCACGGGGCGCGGCACGACCATCGGCGCGGCCATCCTGAAGTCCATCGACGCCATCGCCGAGATCAACCCCGACGTCGCCCCGGCCGACACCAGCGGCACCACGGGCACGGTCCCAGGCGCTCCAGGCGCTCCCGGCGACCCGTCGGGCCCCGCTCCGGGGAACCCGTCGCCGGGCACGCCGGCACCCAGGTCGGCACGCACCGCCCCCGAGATCGTGGTGCTGCTCACCGACGGCGCCAACACCCGCGGCGTGACGCCCCAGGAAGCCGCCGAGCAGGCCGCCGCGCGCGGGGTCCGCGTCTACCCCATCGGGTTCGGCACCACCGAGCCCACCCAGATGGTCTGCACCCGCGACCAGCTGGGCGGCGGCCTCTACGACGGGCCAGGGCAGGGGTTCAGCGGCATCGGCCCCGGCGGTCGCAACTTCCTCGTGGTCGACGAGGCGGCCCTGCGCGAGGTGGCGACGACGACCGGTGGCGAGTACTTCGCGGCGAGCGACGCGGGACAGCTCCAGGGCGTCCTGGCCGACCTGCCCAAGCACGTCGACACAGAGCTGCAGCAGGTCGACCTCAGTGTCGGGTTCGCGGCGGTGGCGGCACTGGTCCTGCTCGCCGGCCTCGCGCTCGGGGTGCGCTGGGCGCCGTACCCGAGCTGACCGGGTCAGCGGTGGTCGTCGTCGGCGGCGGCGCGGCCTTCGGCTGGGCGGCGCCTGCGTCAGCGGCGGCGCTGGCAGCGGCCGCACCAGTACAGGTTGCGACCGGCGACCTCGCGCGTGCGGATCCGGGAACCGCAGACGCGACACGGCTCGCCCTGCCGCTTGTAGACGTAGGACGTCCGCGCCTCCAGCGGGTCGACACGGCCCGCGGCGAGGTCGGCCCTGACCTGCTCCACCTGCTCGGCGACGGTGACGATCTTCCCAGTGGCGACTCCCAGGGGCAGCAGGTCGACGAGGTCGAGCCAGATGGCGTCCCAGCTGCTGCGGCGAAGCTCCTTCCCGGGGCGGAACGGGTCGATGCGCTGCCGGAACAGCACCTCGCAGCGGTAGACGTTGCCGACACCGGCGAGCACGGCCTGGTCCATGAGCAGCTCGGCCACCGACCGCCCGGACCTCGAGAGCTTGCGCCAGGCGAGGTCCGGGTCGGGTTCGGGCCGCAGGGGGTCGGGGCCCAGTCGTGCGGTGACCGACTCGACCTGCTCGGGGGTGATGACGGCGCACAGGTTGGGGCCGCGCAGGTCGGCGACGTGGGCGTCGTTGGCCAAGCGCAGCCGCACCTGGCCCACGACCGGCACCTCACCGGTGTAGGCGACCTGGTCGATGGTGAAGGTGCCGATCAGGCCGAGGTGCACGTGCAGCCACGTGTCGCCCTCGAACTCCGCGAACAGGTGCTTCCCCCACGAGGTCGCGTGCAGGAACGTGTGACCCGTCAGCAGGGCCGCTCCGGCCGCGAACCTGCCCTGGGGACTGCTGGCCTCGGGGCGGGTCCCGCGGAAGGCCGCGTCGAGGTCGCGGGCGAGGCGGTAGAGCGTGTGGCCTTCGGGCATGGGCCCCATCATGCGGCAGGCCGATGAGTTCTGCCGGGCGCACCGGTCTACCGGTGCGAGGTGCAAAACCCCGTCGCCACTGTCGGTGCCGTGGTGGACACTGTGCCGCACCAGAGCAGAGGGAGTGACCGATGATCCGTGCACGGGGGCTCGTGCAGACCTTCCAGGCGCGCGAGGGCAGGAAGAAGACCGAGGTCCGGGCCGTGGACGGCGTCGACCTCGACGTGGCCGAGGGCGAGGTGGTCGGGTTCCTCGGGCCCAACGGCGCAGGCAAGACGACCACGCTGCGCATGCTCACCACCCTGCTGCGGCCCACCGCGGGCGAGGCGACGGTGGCGGGGTACGACGTGGTGCGCGAGCCGGAGCAGGTGCGCCGCAGCATCGGCTACGTCTCGCAGGCGGGCGGCGCGTTCAGCAGCGCCAGGGCCGGGGACGAGGTCGTCGACCACGGCATGCTCTACGGCATGAAGGGCGCCGAGGCGACGGCTCGCGGGAAGGAGCTGTTCTCCCAGCTCGACCTCGAGGGCCTGTGGACCCGGATGCCCAAGAACATGTCCGGTGGCCAGCGCCGTCGCCTCGACATCGTGATGGGCCTGATCCACGAGCCGTCGCTGGTCTTCCTCGACGAGCCGACCACGGGACTCGACCCCCAGGCCAGGGCCAACCTGTGGGAGCACATCGCCGACCTGCGCCGTCGCCGCGGCGCCACGGTGTTCCTCACGACCCACTACCTCGACGAGGCCGACGCGCTCAGCGACCGGATCCTCATCATCGACCACGGCAGGATCGTCGCGGCCGACACCTCGGACAACCTCAAGGCCCAGGTGGCCGGAGACCTCGTCGACCTCGAGGTCTCCGACGCCGAGCTCGTCTCGGCGGCCGCCCAGCGCCTCGACGCCATCGCCGAGTCGCCGCGGCACGGGCTCCAGGGGGTGGAGATCGACGGCAACCACGTCCGTGGCCGGGTCCAGCGAGCAGGCAAGGCGGTGCCCGGGCTGCTGCGCGACCTGCACGACGCCGACATCTCGCTCGAGTCGATCGAGGTCCACCGCCCGACCCTCGACGACGTGTTCCTCACGCTCACCGGCCGCTCGCTGCGCGACGCCGCCGAGACCGACCCTGCCGGTGCGACCGGCTCGACCTCCGAGAAGGGGAGCTGACCGATGCGTTTCCTGCGCGAGTGCTTCATCGTCTTCCGCCGCCAGCTGCGGATGAACCTGCGCAACCCTGCCTGGGTCATCATCGGCATGCTCCAGCCCGTCCTCTACCTGCTGCTGTTCGGCCCGCTTCTCAAGCCGCTCATCACCCAGTTCGGCGCGACGAACGCCTACACGTTCTTCGTGCCGGGCATGCTCGTCCAGCTCGGCATGTTCGGCGCCTTCTTCGCCGGGTTCAGCCTCATCGGGGAGTGGCGCGAGGGGGTCATCGAGGCCGAGCGGGTCACCCCTGCCAGCCGCACGGCGCTGCTCGTCGGCCGCCTCGTGCGTGACGTCCTGCAGCTGTTCGTGCAGGCGCTCATCCTCGTCGGGCTCGGCTACCTCATGGGGATGCGCGGCTCGGCTGCCGGCATCGTCTTCGGCGTCCTGCTCACGCTGCTCGTCGGCGGTGCCTGCGCGGCTGCCTCCAACGCCCTCGCCCTCACCACCAAGTCCGAGGACGTCATGGCCCCGGTCATCAACATGGTGATGATGCCCGTGCTGCTGCTCTCCGGGATCCTGCTGCCCATGACGATCGGCCCCAAGTGGCTGCTCAACGTCTCGGACTGGATGCCGTTCCGTTGGGTCGTGGACGCGGTGCGTACGGCGTTCTCGGGCGACTTCGCCACCTCGCCCATGGTGTGGGGCTCGGTGTGGGCCGCCGTACTGTTCGTCCTCGCCGTGGCCTGGGGCACGGCGACGTTCCGCAAGGAGAACGCCTAGCTGTACTGACCTGACAGGTTGGTTGAGGGAGTGCGACTCCTCGATCTGAGGGGATGACGTGGGAGGGCCTCCCGCGGTGGAGTGGAACTGCTGAAGGTTCACTTCGCCAAACAGGAGGCCCTCGTGTCCCACGCTAACGCTGCACTGACT
>NZ_JBFRFA010000040.1:0-32464 GCF_052114585.1 Pedococcus sp. 2YAF34 | reverse complement strand
GCCGTGGGCGGCGCACGCCCGCGCCGTCGGCTGAGGCCGCGCGTCCAGGACCGCCGGGCTGCCAGGCACCTCACCGCTGGCGCGACTCCCGGGCCGGCGGCGCACCCGATCCGGCCGGGCTGCCTACGATGGCAGCGTGCGACGGAGAGCGGGCCACGCCTACCGAGCGGCGCTGGCCGCGCTGACGGCCGTCGCGCTCGCCGGGGCGTGCTCCTCGCCCTCGCGTCCCGCTGCGCCACCGCGGACCGCTGCCGCCTCCTCGGCCCAGCAGAACGCCGCGGCGCCGACGGTCGAGCGCGAGGACGCCCTGGCGGCGCTGCTCACCCGCCGGGCCGCCGCCGTCCGGGCCCACGACCGGGCCGCGTTCGCCGCGACCCTCGACAGCACCACCTCCGGGTTCGGGCTGCGCCAGCTCGCCCAGTACGACGCCCTCGTACGACTGCCCCTGGGGACCTTCACCTACGGCACCCCGGAACCGGCGCCTGCGCTCGGCCCCGACCGGGTGGCCCAGCTCGGACCCGACGCCTGGGTGGCCCGGGTGGCGGGGCGCTACGGCTTCGCGGGCTACGACACCTCAACACGGGAGTTCGAGTCGTACTTCACCGCCGTACGGCGCGGCAGCCGGTGGAAGCTCGCCGACGACACCGATGGCGGCACCCAGGTGCAGCTGTGGGACCTGCCCCGGCTGACGGTGCTGCGCAGCGGGACCACCCTGGTGGTCGGCTCGGGGCCGGCGAACAGGTTGCGTCCGTACCTCGGCCTCGGCGACCTGGCGGTCTCACGCGTCCGGTCGGTCTGGTCGTCGGGCTGGAACGCCCGGCTGGTGCTGGTCGTCCCCGCCACCGCGGCGCAGATGGCCGAGCAGGTCGGCCAGGACGCGCGGCAGGTGTCACAGGTCGCGGCGGTGACGGACGGCCCGATCGCCACCACCGGACGGGCCGGCGCGGACCGGGTGGTGGTCAACCCCGGCGCCTTCGCGACGCTGGAGGTCAAGGGCAGGCAGGTCGTCGTCACCCACGAGGCGACGCACGTGGCGGTCAGGGCGACGACCGACCGCCCGGTGCCGCTGTGGCTCTCCGAGGGCCTGGCCGACTACGTGGGCTACCGCGACATCGGGGCCACGCGTCAGCAGGTGGCAGCCGCGCTGCTCGACCGGGTGCGGGCAGGCGCCGGCCCGAAGGCCCTGCCGGGACCGGCCGACTTCGACCCGGGCCGTTCGACCATCGCCCCCAGCTACAACGCCGCCTGGCTCGCGGTGTGCCGGATCGTGGACCGCCGGGGCGAGGCGGGGCTCGTGAAGTACTACCGGGCGGTGGCGACCACCCCGCGCGGCACCCACTCCGCCGGTGACCCCGACGCCAACGCGAGGGCGGCGTTCCCCGCCGTCCTCGGCACGACGGAGGCTGCCTTCACCCGCGACTGGGTCGCCTACCTGCGGCGACTGGCCGGCTCCTGACCCACGTGGCCTGCTGTACACGCGGCAGGCGCGGACCGGGCCAGCCGGCCGGTCAGCCCGGTGAGGGCACGCGCCCACCCTCCGGGGTGGGTGCTTCTTCGTGGGCGCGTGTCTGCGGTTCTCCGCCGACCACGCGGTCGAGCTGCGGAGCGGCGGCCAGGGAGAGGACGACGAGGGCGCCGACGAGCCAGAACTGGTTGTAGAACGCCTGCTTGTTGACCAGGTTGGCGACGAGCAGCACCAGCGCCAGCCAGCGCAGCAGGGCGTCGAGCGGCGGCTGCCGTCGCCAGACCGTCGCCGCCACCGCGGCGAGCGTGCCCAGCACGACGACGCCGGTGACGTAGAAGGGCAGGGTCACGCCGAAGGTGTTGAGCGCCAACAGGTAGAGCGTGTTGGCGAACTTGATGGGGTGGAACGACAGCAGCAGTGTGATGGTGTCGTGGACGAAGTCCGCGGGGCTGGCGAGGAACCACGGCGCGATCAGGACCCCTGTGAGGGCGCCGGTGGCGACGGTCCGGCGCCACCCGAAGGGGCGCCAGAGGAGCAGCACGGGCAGCAGCAGAGCCAGGTGCTGCTTGCTGGCACAGGCCAAGGCGAGGGGGACCACGGCCCACCACGCGTGTCCACGGCGGACCAGTACGGCCCACCCCACGAGGCCCGCGAACAGGAGCGGCTCGGTCCAGGCCTGGTCGAGCTGGGTGAGGGTGCCCGGCGCGAACAGCAGCAGCGCCGCGACGGCCGCTGCCGTCCAGACCGGAGGCAGCGCACCCGCCGTCGGAGCGACCACGGGGGTGGCGACCGGCCCCGGAGAGATCGCACCTGGGAAAGCCGGACTCGGCGAGGCTGTCCCCCGCGAGGCCGCACCCGCCGAGACCGCGCCCGGCACGTGCAGCGTGAGGAAGAAGACCCCGGCCACCGCCAGCAGCGTCCAGGCCGTGAGCGCCCAGCGCACGTCCCCGGCGAGCCAGCGGCCGGGAGCGAGCAGGGCCGCTGTCCACGGCAGGTAGGTGAAGGCGTCCTGGATGCCGGGGGAGCCGGTCCAGCGCATGGCGTAGAAGTTCTCGCCTCGGGCCAGGGCGTCGCTCGCCTGCTGCAGGGTGACCCAGACGTCGATGCGAGGCCGCGGGGACGAGAGCACCGCGGTGGCGGCGGCCACGACGTACGCGAGGACCGCGGTGCCCCCTGCCGCGCGGGCACTGCGTCGCGAGGTCGTCCCCGGGGAACCGAGCAGCGCGGCCACGGCGAGGGGGCCCACGACGAGCGCGCTGGTCGCGACGGCGAGCCCGGTGGGGGAGAGGTAGCTGAAGAGGGGGACGAGGAGGGTGGCCAGGGCCGACCCCGCAAGCATCAGCACGACCGCCGGACGGGTCAGCTCGACGCGCCAGCCACGCCACTGCCACAGGGCCAGCGCGACGGTCGCCACCGTGAGGGTGGCCACGATCGGGACGCGGTAGCGCACGACGCTCCACTGCAGGACGGTGAAGAACACCAGCCACGCCACCGCGAACACGGTGGCGTGGCTGGGTCGTGAGGTCGGCGCGCCGGTGGGCATGCCTAGACCGTAGAGGTCACTCCCGGCCGCCGGAGTAGAGGGCCTCCACCTGGTCGTGGAAGTCCTTCATGACGATGTTGCGCTTGAGCTTCAGGCTGGGCGTGAGGTAGCCGTTCTCCTCGGTGAAGTCACCCTCGAGCACCGCGAACTTGCGGATCGACTCGGCCTTGGACACCGACTTGTTGGCGTCGTCGACGGCGTCCTGCAGGGCCTTGAGGACCGTCTCGTCGGTGCGGGCCTGCTCGAAGCTGACCCCGGCGATGCCGTTGTTCTTGGCCCAGGCGGGGTACATCTCCTCGTCGAGGGTGAGCAGCGCGGCGATGAACGGCTTCTGGTCGCCCACGACGATGCACTGGGAGACCAGGGGGTGCGCGCGGAGCCGGTCCTCGAGGGCTGCGGGAGCGACGTTCTTGCCGCCGGCGGTCACCAGGAGCTCCTTCTTGCGCCCGGTGATGCGCAGGTAGCCGTCCTCGTCGAGCTCGCCGAGGTCGCCGGTGTGGAACCAGCCGTCCTCGATCGCGCCCGCGGTCGCGTCGGCGTTGTTGTGGTAGCTCGCGAAGACGTTGTTGCCGCGGATGAGGATCTCGCCGTCGTCGGCGATGCGGATGCCGACGCCCGGGAGCGGGGCCCCGACGGTGCCGATCTTGACGCGGTCGGGGACGTTGACCGTGGCGGGCGCCGTGGTCTCGGTGAGGCCGTAGCCCTCGAGGACGGTGACGCCGATGCCGCGGAAGAAGTGGCCCAGGCGGGTGCCGAGCGGCGCGCCGCCGGACACGGCATACATGACCCGGCCACCCATGGCGGCTCGCAGCTTGGAGTAGACCAGCTTGTCGAACACCTTGTGCCGCAGCGACAACCCGAAGCCGGCGCCACCGGTGTCCTGCGCGGTCGACCAGGCGATGGCCGTGTCGGCAGCGGTCGTGAAGATCTTGCCGCGGCCCTCGGCGGTGGCCTTGGCCTCGGCCGAGTTGTAGATCTTCTCGAACACCCGCGGCACGGACAGGATGAACGTGGGCTTGAACTCGCCGAAGTCCTCGAGGAGGTTCTTGATGTCGGCGGTGTGGCCCATCTTCGCCTCGCCGGCGACGCAGAGGACCTGGATGAACCGGGCGAAGACGTGCGCGAGCGGCAGGAACAGCAGCGTCGAGGCGTCGTCGGCCTTGACCACGTCCTTGAGCTTGGTGATGGCGTTGTCGGCCAGCGCCATGAAGTTGTCGTGGGTGAGCTGCACGCCCTTGGGGCGCCCGGTGGTGCCCGAGGTGTAGATGATCGTCGCGATGCTGCCGCGGTCGACACCGGCCGTGGCCTCGGCCAGCTGCTCGTCGCTCACCCCGGCGCCGGACGCCTCGAGCTCCTCCATGGCCCCCGCGTCGACCTGCCACACGTGCTGCAGCCCGGGCAGCTGGTCGCGGACCTCGTCGAGCGTCGCCTGGTGGGAGGGGGTCTCGAGCATGATGCCGCAGGCCCCGGAGTCGGTGAGGATCCACGCCACCTGCTCCGCCGACGAGGTCTCGTAGATCGGCACGGTGACCGCACCCGCGGTCCAGATGGCGAAGTCGGTGAGGGTCCACTCGTAGCGGGTCTTGCACATGATGGCGACACGGTCACCGGGGGCGATGCCTGCCGCGACGAGCCCCTTGGCCACTGCCCGGACGTCGTCGTTGAACTGTGCCGCCGTGACGTCGACCCAGCCGCCGCCCTCCTTGCGGGAGAACGCGATGAACGAGGGGTTGGTGGCGGCGTTGCGCGCCGGCAGGTCGGCGAGACTGCCCTTCGTCGTGGGCTCGACGAGTGGGGGCGCGACGTGTTCCTGCACGGAGACTCCTTTGACGGCGGCACTGCCTCGGACCTCCAGCCTACCCACCGGTAGCACGCCTGCGGGCGACAGGCACGTCGGGCGGGGGTGACGTGCGGAACACTGGTGCCCGTGAGGTCCCGACGCATCGACATCGTCGACGAGACCTTCGTCGACGCCGCCCCCGCCCTCGTGCGCCGCCAGCTCGACGACTTCGCGTGGGCCGACCAGGTGTGGCCGCACCTCCACCGGCAGGTGGTCCGCGACCGCGGGTTGAAGGGGCTGCGCTGGCGGGTCACCGGGCAGGTCGTCGGCGAGATGGAGGTGTGGATCGAGCCGTGGTGGGACGGCGCGGTCGTGCACCACTACGTGCGGGGCACCAGGGGTGATGGAGCACCTCGCGACGTGGCCCTGCGCCACACCCTGCGGTGGAAGCGTGCGGTCCACGGACTGAAGGACCGGCTCGAAGGGAAGTCGTTGTAGCCTTCGGCGCATGGCCGACCGCACGGAGTCCAGCATCGACATCGCCGCGACCCCCGGCGAGGTCCTCGACGTCATCGCGGACTTCGACAGCTACCCGGAGTGGGCCACCGAGGTCAAGAAGGTCAGCGTGCTCACCGAGGAGGGCGACGGCTGGGCAGACCAGGTGCAGTTCACCCTCGACGCCGGCGCGATCAAGGACACCTACGTCCTGGACTACCAGTGGGACGTGCACCAGGACGGGACCGGCGTGGTCTCGTGGTCGCTCGTGGAGGCGACCGTCCTCAAGGCGATGAACGGCTCCTACACGCTGGCCGCGCGAGGCGCCGACGGGACCACCGTCACCTACCGGCTCGCCGTCGACGTGAAGATCCCCATGCTCGGCATGCTCAAGCGCAAGGCCGAGAAGGTCATCATCGACACCGCGCTCAAGGAGCTCAAGAAGCGCGTCGAGGGCTGAGCCGGCACCGGCCGGTCACCGCACCCATGCGCGTCATCCTCTTCACCGGCAAGGGTGGGGTCGGCAAGACCACCACCGCCGCGGCCACCGCGGTGCGGGCTGCCCGCGAGGGCGTCAAGACCCTCGTGATGTCCACCGACGCCGCCCACTCCCTCGGCGACACCCTCGGGGTCGCGCTCGGGGGGTCGTCCGCCGGGAGCCCCGTCGAGGTCGAGCCCGGGCTGTCCGCGTTGCAGGTGAGCCCACCCCACCTGCTGGGGGAGTCCTGGCGCGTGGTGCAGGACTACCTGCTGTCGCTGCTCGACACCCTCGGCATCGACCCCGTCGTGGCCGAGGAGCTCACCCGGCTCCCGGGCGCCGAGGAGGTCGCGGCGCTGCTCGAGCTCCGGGCGCAGGTGGAGTCCGGCCCGTGGGACCTCGTCGTCGTCGACTGCGCCCCGACCGCCGAGACCCTGCGCCTCCTCGCCCTCCCCGAAGCCCTCGCCTGGCACCTCGACCGGCTCCTGCCGGCCCAGCGCGGCCTGATCCGGACCCTGCGGCCGGCAGCCGCTGCGGCTGCCGGGATGCCCCTGCCCGCGCCCGAGGTCGTCGAGGCGGTCACCGGCTGGCAGCGGCAGATGCGCCGCGTGCAGCGCATCCTCACCGGCGACGAGACCTCGGTGCGCCTGGTGCTGACCCCCGAGCGGGTCGTCATCGCCGAGTCGCGGCGCACCTGGACGTCGCTGTCGTTGTACGGGTTCGTCGTCGACGCCGTCGTGGTCAACAGGCTCTTCCCAGACGCGACGGCGCAGCCGCCGACGGCGGGTGCCGGGCCTTTGGCAGCGACGGAGCCCGACGCGTGGCGCGCGTCCTGGAACGCGGCCCAGCGCACGGGGCTGGTCGAGGTGCGCGAGTCCTTCGCCGGCCTCCCGGTCGTCCTCACGCCGTACCTCGCCGCCGAGCCGATCGGCGCCGACGCGCTCGCGACGTTGGCCCAGGCGCAGGCAGGGGACGAGGGGACCGACCTGCTCGCCCCGGTCGCCCACCGCGGTATGCGGGTGGAGCGCACGCCAGAGGGCTTCACGCTCACGCTTCCCCTGCCGCTGGCGCACGCCAAGGACCTCGGGCTGCAGCGCCGAGACGAGGAGCTGCTCGTCGCCGTCGGTGAGCACCGTCGTGTGCTCACGCTCCCGGCGGCTCTGCAACGATGCGTGGTCGACGGGGCCTCCGTGCGCGACGGGATGCTGCGGGTCCGCTTCGTCCCCGACGAGGAGGTGTGGCCGCGTGGCTGACGACACTGGCCGTCCCGGACCGCCGCCGGTGGGTTCCGTGGCGGAGGAGGCCGCGCGGCTGCTCGACGCCCTCGGGGGCTGGGCCAGCACCCACGGGTATGCCGCGCCCGACGACGCTCGTGACCCGGGCGCCGCCACGGACGAGACCACCGCCGACGGGACCAGCGCGACCAGCGGGGCGGACGGTGCTGACCACGGGTCCGGCCACGCGTCGGGCCACGGCTCGGCTCAGGCCTCGGGACAGTGCCCCCACTGTGGGGCCGCCAACGGCGCCGGTACGGCGCTGACCTGCCAGTGGTGCCCGGTCTGCCAGGGCCTGGGGCTGCTGCGGTCCGTGCGCCCCGAGACCGTCGACCGCCTGGCCGACCTCGCGGCGACCCTGACGGTCGCGCTGCGCGACATCGCGACGCACGGACGGCAGGGCAACGCGGCGGGGACCGGCGCCGGCGCGGGCACAGCGCGGGGTGGGACGGAGCGTGCCACCGGAGCCGCGACGGGCAACCGCGCCGGCCGGGTGCAGGACATCACCATCGAGGACGAGGACCAAGGGAGCGCAACGGTATGACGGTCACGATCGGCGTGGACATCGGCGGCACCAAGATCGCTGCCGGTGTCGTCTCGGCGACGGGAGAGATCCTCGCCCGCAGCCGCCGGGACACCCCCGCGCAGGACCCTGACCAGATCGCCCACGACGTCGCCGACGTCGTCCGCGAGCTCGCCGCACCGCGCAGCGACGTCGTGGCGGTCGGTGTCGCCTGCGCCGGGTTCATCGACCGCACCGGCTCGACCGTCCTGTTCGCCCCCAACCTGGCGTGGCGCGACGAGCCGCTGAAGATGCGCCTCGAGGCCCTCGTCGACCAGCCGGTCACCATCGAGAACGACGCCAACGCCGCCGCCTGGGGCGAGTTCCGCCACGGCGCCGCGTACGAGGCCGACGACATGGTGCTGGTCACCGTCGGCACCGGCATCGGGGGCGGTGTCGTCGTCGACTCGAGGTTGCTGCGCGGGGCCTACGGCATCGGCGGCGAGCTCGGCCACATGCGCGTGGTGCCCGACGGCATCCGGTGCGGCTGCGGCAACCGCGGCTGCTGGGAGGTCTACGCCTCCGGCAACGCCCTGGTCCGCGAGGCCCGTGAGCTCGTGGCGTCGGGCTCCCCGCTCGGCGCTGCGCTGTCCGACGCCTGCGGCGGTGACCCGGCAGCCCTGCGCGGCCACGACGTCACGGCCGTCGCCCAGGCCGGTGACCCTGCCGCGACCGAGCTGCTCGCCGACCTCGGCCGCTGGCTCGGGGAGGGCGCGGCCTCGGTGGCGGCGATCCTGGACCCGGAGCTCATCGTCATCGGCGGCGGCGTGGTCGCGGCCGGTGACCTCCTCCTCGGCTCGGCGCGGGCTGCGTACGGTCGCCAGCTCACTGGCCGGGGGCACCGGCCGGTGGCCGAGATCGTGCCGGCTGCGCTCGGCAACGACGCGGGCCTCATCGGCGCCGCGGCCCTTGCGGCAGAAGGGATCGGATCATGAGTGAGCGGCTCGCGGTCGGCATCGACATCGGCGGCACCAAGGTGGCGGGGGGCCTCGTCGCGCAGAACGGCACGGTCGTCGCCCGGGCCCGGCGCGACACCCCCCACCGCTCCAAGAGTCCCGGGGTGGTGGAGGACACGATCGTCGAGGTGGTGAGCGAGCTGCTCGACCTCGCCGAGGACCCGGTGGTCGCCGTGGGCATCGGCGCAGCGGGCTTCGTCGCGGCGGACCGGGCCACGGTCGTCTTCGCCCCGCACCTGTCGTGGCGCGGCGAGCCGCTCGAGGCCAACCTCCAGCGCCGCGTACCGGTCCCGATCTCGGTCGACAACGACGCCAACGCCGCCGCGTGGGCGGAGTGGCGCTTCGGGGCCGCGCAGGGCGAGACGCACCTCATGATGATCACGCTGGGCACCGGCATCGGCGGTGCGCTGCTGTTCGACGGGCAGGTGGTCCGGGGCAGGTACGGCATCGCCGGCGAGTTCGGCCACATGCAGGTGGTGCCGGGCGGCCAGCGCTGCGAGTGCGGCAACCGCGGGTGCTGGGAGCAGTACGCCTCCGGCAACGCCCTGGTCCGCGAGGCGCGCTCGCTCATGACCGCCAACAGCCCGGTGGCCTCCGACCTGCTCGACCGCGTCGAGGGCGACCCGATGGCGCTCACCGGTCCGCTGATCACCCAGGCAGCGCGGGAGGGCGACCCGACCGCGACCGAGCTGCTCGGCGAGATCGGCCAGTGGCTGGGCATCGGCATCGCCAACCTCGCGGCGGCGTTCGACCCGGGCACGTTCGTCATCGGGGGCGGCGTGAGCGCCGCGGGCGACCTGCTGCTCGCCCCCGCCCGGGCCACGTTCCGCCGGCACCTCACCGGACGCGGGTACCGGCCGGAGGCCCAGATCGTCGCCGCCCAGCTGGGCAACGACGCCGGCCTCATCGGCGCCGCGGACCTGGCCCGTCGCGACACATGAGCACGGTGCGGGTGGCGTCCTACAACCTCAAGGACCTCACCCTCGACCGGCACGCCGCGAGCCGCGTCGTGCGGGCCATCGACCCGGACGTGCTGTGCCTGCAGGAGGTGCCGCGGCGGCTGTTCGCCTCCTGGCGCGTGTCCGCCTTCGCGGCCGAGTGCGGGATGTACTGGTCGGGTCGGCACCGGGGGAGCGGCGGCACCACGGTGTTCACCTCCCTGCGCGTCGACGTGCGCGAGTCCCACCACCACCGGCTGCGGGTCGCCGCCCTCAAGCGCACCCGCGGGTATGCCGTCATCGCCGTCGCCCCGGCAGGTCACCCGCCGCTGGTGGTCGCCTCGGTGCACCTGAGCCTCGACGCGGCCGAGCGCGAGCGGCACGCCGGCCAGATCCTTCGGGCCGTCTCCGGCGGCGGGCCCGTCCTGCTGGCGGGCGACCTCAACGAGGGGGAGACCGGACGGGCCTGGCAGCGGTTCGCCGAGCCCCTGCGGCTCGTGTCGCCGACCGCGCCGACCTACCCGGCCCCGTCGCCGCGCAGGCTGCTCGACGTCGTGTTCGCCTCGCCCGGCCTCACGGTTTTGCCGCACCGGGACGTCGCCCTGGACGAGATGGACGTCGTGGCGGCCAGCGACCACCGGCCGGTCTGGGTCGACCTCGACCTCGGGCCGGTCAGCGCCCGGGGCTAGACCCTCGCGCCGTTGTCGGGGCCGTCCTCGTCGCGGTCACCCGGCTGGCGCAGCACGAGCAGGACGAAGCCGCCCACCGTCAGGCCGAGCGCGCCGAGGGTCCACCAGTCGCTCACGTCGGGCCGGAACATCACGAGCCACAGGAGCAGCACCGGACCGGCGACGAGGCCGACGATGATGCCCCAGAACTGGTGGTCCTCCTGGGGCGGCAGCGGGGCCGTCGGGAAGGGCTCGAAGTGCTCGTCGTCCTCGGAGTCGGCGAGCTCGGCCGGCTCGGCGTGCTCGGCACCGCCCTCGCGGTCCTGCGGGGTCGGCTCGGGGTGCTGCTCGGCGCCGCGCCACACGACGAACGGGCGCGTCGGCGGCGGGTTGACGCCCTGGCCGGAGTCCGACGGCTCGGGGTCGAGCGGGGGGTTGACGCCGCGGTGCTCCGGCTTGTCCGGCAGCGACTGGACATCGTCCCAGTGCGCGACGATGTCCGCGAACTGCGCGTCCACGTCCTTGTCGCCCATGGGCTCTTCCTTCCCGGGGGAGCGGACTAGCTCAGCCGCTCGATGAACTCCACCGACTCCCCAAAGATACGTGGCGCGTCATGGTCGAGGGTAGCCACGTGGTAGCTGTCGTGCAGCACCTTCTCGGTGACGTCGGTGCTCGAGATCCGCGAGAGCAGCAGCGCCGAGCTCGAGGCGGGCACCACGTGGTCGTCGGTGGAGTGCCACAGCAGCACCGGCTGGGTGACCTCGGGCAGGTCGCGGACCACCGTGGTCCACAGCTTGGTCTGCGACCACAGGGCCTTGAGGGGGATCCGGTCGTAGCAGACCTCGTCCTGGCCGGGCTTCTTGATGTCGTTGCCGATGCCGGGCAGGGAGGGCAGCACGGCCTGGAGGGCGGGCAGGGCCCGCAGGCGCGCGTCCTCGACCTTGTAGGCCGGGTTGACGAGCATCAGCCCGCGGACGCGCGGGCCGTGCTCCTCGGCCAGCCGGGTCACGAGCGCGCCGCCCATCGACAGCCCGCCGACGAAGACCCGGTCGCACTTCTCGTCGAGCTCACGGAACGCGGCGTCCACGGCGGCGTACCAGTCCTGCCACCGGGTGCGGTTCATCTCCTGCCACGTCGTCCCGTGGCCGGGCAGCCGCGGGACGCGGACGGTGTAGCCGGCCGCGGCGAGGTGCTGTCCCCACGGCGTCATGCTGCGCGGGCTGCCGGTGAACCCGTGGGCGAGGACCACCCCGGTGGCGCCCTTGCCGGACCCCTCCCGGGGGCCGTCGTGGGAGTAGGGTTCGGCGCCGGGACGGACGGACACGGGGGCTCCTGGGGGCGGCAGGCGGCGGTGGGCCGGGGGCGGCGCGGGACGACCCGGCGAGGCGCCGAGTCGGGTTGGCGCGCATCCTCGCATGCAGGGTTGCGGGCGTCGAGAGTGCCGTAGAGTGCACCGCGTCACATGGAGGTGAACGGTTGTTCTACTGGGTTCTCAAGACGGTCGTGCTCGGCCCGATCCTCAAGCTGCTGTTCCGTCCGTGGGTCGAGGGCGAGGAGAACATCCCCGAGGACGGGGCGGCCATCTTCGCCAGCAACCACCTGTCGTTCTCCGACTCGATCTTCCTTCCGCTGGTGGTCCCTCGCCGGATGACGTTCCTGGCGAAGTCGGACTACTTCACCGGCCGTGGCATCAAGGGCCGGCTCACCGCCGCCTTCTTCCGCGGTGTCGGCCAGCTGCCCGTCGACCGCTCCGGCGGCCGCGCAGGTGAGGCGGCCCTGCGCTCCGGCCTGCGGGTGCTGCGCCGCGGCGAGCTGCTCGGCATCTACCCCGAGGGCACCCGCAGCCCCGACGGCCGCCTCTACCGGGGCCGCACCGGTGTCGCCCGGATGGCCCTCGAGGGCGGCGTCAAGGTGCTCCCCGTCGCCATGATCGGCACCGACAAGGCCCAGCCGAGCGGCAAGAAGATCCCGCGGCTGATGCGCATCGGGATCAAGATCGGTGCACCGTTGGACTTCTCGCGCTACGAGGGCATGGAGGACGACCGGTTCGTCCTGCGCTCGATCACCGACGAGATCATGTACGAGCTCATGCTCCTGTCGGGCCAGGAGTACGTCGACATGTACGCCACCTCGATGAAGGACCGCATCCTCGCCGCCGCCAAGACCAAGGCGCGGGAGATCCAGGAGGCGGCCCTGCCCGGGTCGGCGGCCAAGGAGCTCGAGGAGGCGCTCGACGCCCACGACGACGAGGCCATCCGCAAGGCCCGCCGCCGCGTGGACGACGCCGCCGCGGACATCGACGAGAACACCGAGCGCGGTGGCGGCCCCGAGGCCGAGGGTGACGAGGACGCGGCCGGCGGACGCCGCCGTCGCCGCGCCAGCTGAGCGATGACCGGGGGCCGCAGCCGCGCGCTGGCGCGGGCCGTCTCCGTGCCGGACGGACAGCCTGAGGTCGTCTCCGCGTTCTGGAAGGGCATCGACGTCTTCCGCCCGATCGCGCTGGGGTATGCGGCGTACTCGCTGTGGGACCGACCCCACGACCTCGTCAGGCCGGCCCTGGCGTGGGTGGTCCTGGCGGTGCTCGGCCTGTGGACCGTGTTCCTCGTGTTCTACCGGCGGCGCCGGCTGTGGCTGGTGGTGGCGGAGCTCGGGCTCGCCTCGGTGGCGATCCTGGCCACCCGGCTGGTCGACTCCGCCGAGGCGATCGAGGCCGGGTCCCGGACCCTGCCGACGTTCTGGCCCGCCGCCGGCGTCGTGTCTGCGGCGGTCCTGCTCGGCCGTCGGGGCGGCATACCGGCCGCGGTGCTGATCGGCGTGGTCGACCTCGTCGAGGTGGGCGCGGCGACGCCCAACACGGTCAACAACATCGTGCTGCTCCTGCTCATCGGCGCCCTCATCGGCTACGCCTGCGACCTCGCCCGTGAGGGCCATGCCAGGCTGCGCGAGGCCCTGGTGCTGGAAGCCAGGGTCCGGGAGCGCGAGCGGCTGGCGCGCACCGTCCACGACGGCGTGCTGCAGACGCTGGCCTTCATCAACCGCCGTGGCGCACAGCTGGGTGGTGAGGCGATGCAGCTCGGCAGCATGGCCGCCGACCAGGAGCGGCTGCTGCGGGCCCTCGTCAGCGGCACGACGCCGGACGAGTCGGCATCCGCCGTGCACGGCGACCTCGACCTGCGCCAGCAGCTCGCCCGCTACGCCGAGGGCCGTGTGCACCTCGTGGCCCCCGCCGACCCCGTCCTGGTGCCACCGCGTGTCGCGGGCGAGCTGGTCGCCGCGGTGGGTGCGGCACTGGACAATGTGCGCCAGCACGCCGGCGACGACGCCGAGGCCTGGGTGCTGGTCGAGGACGAGGGGGAGGCCGTGGCACTGACGGTGCGCGACAACGGCGTGGGTATGCAGTCCTGGCGCCTCGACGAGGCGGCGGCCGCCGGGCGGCTCGGTGCCTCCTCGAGCATCCGTGGCCGGCTTCGCGACCTCGGGGGAGAAGCGGTGTACTCGGGCCGGCAGGGCTCGGGGACGACGGTGACGATGCGGGCGCCCAAGTCGGGCGCCCCGGGGGCAGGGGTGGCATGAGCGAGCAGGCCAAGCAGCACGGACAGCACGACGCCGGGCCGGGGCCGACGCCCCCGCTCACGGTCGTGGTCGCCGACGACCACCCGCTGTGGCGGGACGCCGTGGCGCGCGACCTCGCGGAGGCGGGCATGACGGTGCTCGCCACGGCCGACGACGGGCCCTCGGCAGTCAACCGGACCAAGGCGACGCGACCGCAGGTCCTGGTCCTCGACCTCAACCTGCCGGGCCTGCGCGGCCACGAGGTCTGTGCGGCCCTCGGTTCGTTGCAGACGCGGGTGCTCGTGCTGTCGGCGTCGGGGGAGCAGCAGGACGTCCTCGAGGCGGTCAAGGCAGGCGCCACCGGCTACCTCGTGAAGTCGGCGTCGCGGGAGCAGATCGTCGCGGCGGTCGAGGCGACCGCGCGCGGTGAGGCGGTCTTCACCCCGGGCCTCGCCGGGCTGGTGCTGGGGGAGTTCCGCAAGATGTCGACGCAGCCGCAGACCGACCCCTCGCGGCCGATTCCCGAGCTGACCGAGCGCGAGACCGAGGTGCTCAAGCTCGTGGCGACCGGCATGTCCTACAAGGAGATCGCGGCTGAGCTGTTCATCTCGCACCGCACCGTGCAGAACCACGTGCAGAACACCCTCGGCAAGCTGCAGCTGCACAACCGCATCGCGCTCGTCCGGTTCGCCATCGCCAAGGGCCTGGACACCCCCACGGCCTGACGGGTGCGGCCTGACCGGTGCGGCCTGACCGGTGCGGCCTGACCGGTGCGGCCTGACCGGTGCGGCCTGACCGGTGCGGGCGGAGTCAGGCGCGGGGACTGACGATGAACAACGGCGTGGTGCGCCACGTCTCGCCGTCCGCGGACAGGACGACCGTCGACAGCTCGAGGGCCACCGGTCGCCCCAGCGTCTCGGCCACGCGCTGCTGCAGGGCAGGCTCGCTGGTGTCCCGGTCCAACCCGTCGAGCATCTGCGGGGGGTCCCCGGTCGACCACGCCTCCAGGTCCCAGTAGTCCCAGAAACCCTCGCCGGCACCGTCGTCGACGAGCAGGCCGGGCGTCCACTGCAGGACGCCGACGGTTCCGGCCGGGGCCGTGTCGGCGTCGAACGCCGCGTCTGGGTCCGAGAGGGCGCCCCTGACGGCGACCGCCGAGGGCCAGTCGTCGACGGGCTCGGCGGACCGTGGTCGGTTCGGCAGCTGCTTCGGGTCGTTGCCACCCGTCAGCGTCGTGCGGATCCGGCCGAGCATGCCCATGGTTCCCCCTGTGTCCCCGGCGTCCTGGTGCCACGAGTATGCGACGCCGGGTGCTCGGTGCGGTGGAGCACGCGCGGGCGGTGGCCGCGTCCACGACGTCCGGTGACCGGGATACGGGCTGCGGGACGAGGCGGTGCCGTGCGCACCTATCCTTGACCGGTGAGCACCACGCAGCACCACGACGCCCTCGCCAGCCTCGCGGCCGGCGCCGACCTGCCGGCCGCCCAGCAGCCGGTCTGGCCCGACGCCGCCCGGCTCTCCAGCGCCGTCGCCGAGCTCGCGTCGTATCCGCCGCTGGTCTTCGCCGGTGAGTGCGACGTCCTGAAGTCGCGGATGGCCGCCGCCGCGCGCGGCGAGGCCTTCGTCCTTCAGGGCGGCGACTGCGCCGAGACGTTCGCCGCGGCGACGGCCGACAACATCCGCGACCGGGTCAAGACGATCCTGCAGATGGCTGCCGTCCTCACCTACGGCGCGTCGGTGCCGGTCGTCAAGGTCGGCCGCATGGCGGGCCAGTACGCCAAGCCCCGCAGCAGCGGCGACGAGACCCGTGAGGGCGTGACCCTCCCGGCCTACCGCGGCGACATGGTCAACGACTTCGAGTTCACCCTCGAGTCCCGCACCCCGGACCCGCAGCGCCTGGTGAAGGCCTACCACGCGAGCTCGGCCACGCTGAACCTCGTGCGCGCGTTCACCACCGGTGGCTTCGCCGACCTGCGCCACGTCCACGACTGGAACCGAGGCTTCGTCTCCAACTCGGCGAACAGCCGCTACGAGCGCCTCGCCAAGGACATCGACAAGGCGATGAAGTTCATGTCGGCCTGTGGCGCCGACTTCGACGCCATGCGCACGACCGAGTTCTTCTCCGCGCACGAGGCCCTGCTGCTCGACTACGAGCGGCCGCTGACCCGCGTGGACAGCCGCACCGGTCAGCTCTACGACACCAGCGGCCACTTCATCTGGGTCGGCGAGCGCACCCGCGACATCGACGGAGCCCATGTCGACTTCGTCTCCAAGGTCCTCAACCCCATCGGCGTGAAGCTGTCGGCCAAGGCCGAGGTCGACGACGTGCTGCGGCTGATCGACAAGGTCGACCCCGACCGCGAGCCGGGACGCCTGACCTTCATCACACGCATGGGCGCCAAGACGGTCCGTGACGCGCTGCCCACCCTGGTCGAGAAGATCACCGGGTCCGGCGCCCAGGTCACGTGGATCTGCGACCCGATGCACGGCAACACCTTCGAGTCGGCCAGCGGCTACAAGACCCGTGACTTCGAGGACGTCGTCGAGGAGGTGCGCGGGTTCTTCGAGGTCCACCAGGGCCTCGGCACGGTCCCCGGTGGCATCCACGTCGAGCTGACCGGCAACGACGTCACCGAGTGCATCGGCGGCGCCGAGAAGATCCTCGACGCCGACCTCACCAAGCGCTACGAGACGGTCTGCGACCCCCGGCTCAACCACCAGCAGAGCCTGGAGCTGGCCTTCCTCGTCGCCGAGATGCTCTCGAAGGACTGACCGCCGCGGGCGCCGGTGCGCCCACCTCCTAGGCTGGCAGGCATGCCCGCTGCGTACGACGTCGACCTCCTGTCCGACACCCTCACCAGGCCCACGGAGGCGATGCGCCGTGCCATGGCGACGGCCGACGTCGGCGACGACGTGTTCGGCGAGGACCCCACGGTCCGCGCGCTGGAGGAGCGGGTCGCCGCCCTGCTCGGGCACGAGGACGCGCTCTTCACGCCCACCGGCTCGATGGCCAACCAGCTCGGCATCCGGCTGCACGTGAAGCAGGGGGAGGAGCTCGTCGCGGACTCCCTGGCCCACGTCCTGCGCGCCGAGATGGGGGCGGCCGCGGTCCTGTCCGGCATCTCGTCCCGCTCGTGGGTGGCACCCCGGGGCCTGCTCGACGCGGCCCAGCCGCTGGCCCTGATGATCCCCGACGGGGGCGCCTACCAGGTCAACACCCGGCTCGTCGTGGTCGAGAACACCCACAACTTCGGTGGCGGGACCGTCCAGCCCCTCGACCAGATCGAGGCGCTGCGGGCGGGTACGCGGCCGCGCGGGGTCGCGATGCACCTCGACGGTGCCCGCCTCTGGAACGCCCACGTCGCCACCGGGGTGGCGCTGGCGGAGTACGGCCGGCACTTCGACAGCGTCAGCGTCTGCCTCTCCAAAGGACTCGGCGCCCCGGTCGGCTCGGTCCTCGCCGGCTCGCGCGACCACATGGCGCAGGCCCGGATCTGGCGCAAGCGGTTCGGCGGCGGCATGCGCCAGGTCGGCATCCTCGCCGCGGCGGGACTGCACGCGCTGGACCACCACGTCGAGCGCCTCGCCGACGACCACGCACGCGCCCACC
This sequence comes from Pedococcus sp. 2YAF34, assembly GCF_052114585.1. Lineage (NCBI taxonomy): Bacteria > Bacillati > Actinomycetota > Actinomycetes > Micrococcales > Intrasporangiaceae > Pedococcus > Pedococcus sp. 2YAF34. The sequence goes on along the minus strand of NZ_JBFRFA010000040.1, from coordinate 15,143 downwards.
GGTTCGCGCGGGCGGCGGGGGAGGCGGCCCCCGGCTCGATCGACCCCGCCACCGTGCAGACCAACATCGTCGTGCTCGACGTCTCGGTCACCGGCTGGACCTCCGCAGGGTTCATGGAGGCGGCCGCCGCACAGGGCATCCGGCTCTACCCGGTCAGCCCCACGGCTGTCCGCCTCGTCTGGCACCTCGACGTCGACGACGCCGGCACCGACCGTGCGGTCGAGGCACTCGTGCCGCTGCTGGAGGAGGGCCCGGCCGCCGCCTGACCCTCGTGGTCACGCCGGCGGGCCGTGGGGCCGCGGGGATGGGCGGGGGTAGGCACGGGAGAGCTTCTTCGGCACGACCATGCGCCAGGCGTCGACCACCAGCTCCCGGGCCTCGTCCGGGTCGAGCGCGGCAAGCCGGGCGTGGACCCAGTGGAAGCGCAGGTCAGACTCCGACGGCAGCTCGAACGTGCGCGGGTCGGTCGCGACGAGCGCCGCCCGCTCGTCCCTGGGGTAGGCGAAGCCCATCACCTGCTCGTCGAGGGAGAACGCGACGTAGACGAGCTGCCCGACGCGGAACTTCAGCCGTCCCCTGACCCGCACCGGGTAGGAGCGCTCGAGGCCCTGGCCCAGCGCCCGGACGTCGTCGACGGTGGCCACGGTCAGTCCAGCCGACGTCGCTCGACCTGGCCCTGACCCGTCACGACGGTGCGCGGCGGCACGTCCTTGGCCACCACGGTCCCGGCGCCGATGACCGAGCCGTCACCGATGGTGACGCCGGGCAGGACCGTGGCCGCGGCCCCCACCCAGACGTTCTCCCCGATGACGACCGGCGCGACCGTGATCGTGTCGTAGCGCTCGGAGGGCTCGACGGGGTGGCCCTCGGTGACGAGGGTGACGCGCGGGGAGATCATCGTGCGGGCGCCGATCGTGACGCCTCCGAGGTCGAGGAAGGAGCAGCCCTGCCCGACGGACACCTGCTCGCCGAGCTGGGTCCCCAGGCCATGGGTCGCGTGGAACGGCGGGAAGACGACGGCCCCGGCCGGCAGGGGCTTGCCCAAGAGCTCGGCGAGGAGGGCGTTGCGGGTCTCCACGTCGCCGAAGGGCACGGTGTTGAGGCGTGAGGTCAGCTCCATGGCGACTTGGATGCGGTCGTGCAGGGCCCGCCACTGCGGTGAACTGATCGCGATGCGCTGCTCGACGGCCATGCGGGCCATGCTCGCAGGCCCCACGGACAGCCCGGGTCAGACCTCGTGGTGGAGGAGCTCGGCCGGACGGTCCTGCTCGGCCGAGGCACCGGGCGTACGCCGCCCGAGCAGCTCCACGACGTACATCGCCGCGAGCACGAGGCCGCCGCCCAGCAGCATGCGCGCGGTCAGCGACTCGCCGCCGAGGAGCACCGCGAAGAAGGCCGCGAACACCGGCTCCATCGTCATGACGATGGCAGCGCGGGCGGCGGGCATGTGGGACTGCGCCCATGTCTGCGCCCACAGGGCGACCGCCCCGGCGACCAGCGCCATGTAGAGCAGCGAGCTCCACTGGCCGCCGGTCGAGGGGAGGGTGATCCCGCCGGGGAGGGCACCGACGAGCGTGACCAGGGTGATGACGAAGGCCTGCACCGTGGCCAGTCCCGTCGCCGACCGCGCGGTCGACCACCGGCCGAGGCCGATGATGTGCAGGGCGTAGAGGACGGCAGCGGCCAGGGTGAGACCCTCGCCGAAGCCGATGGACAGGCCGCGCAGCGACAGCACCCCCAGCCCGACCGTGGCGAGTCCCACGGCCAGCCACGTCGAGCCGGGGATGCGGTCGCGCAGCAGCACGGCACCGAGCACCGGCGTCAGCACGACGTAGGTGCCCGTGACGAAGCCCGAGACCGAGGCGTCGGTGTGCTCCAGCCCCACGGTCTGCAGCAGCTGGGCCAACCCGTAGAGGACCCCCAGCCCGACGCCGGTGAGAAGCTCACGCCGGGTCAGGGCCATCGTCTGGCGCCGGAACACGAGGGCCATGACGACGGCGGCGATGGCGAACCGCACCGCCAGGAAGTCGGCGGAGGGGACGTGGGCGACCAGGTCGCGGATGAGGAAGAACGTCGAGCCCCACACCGCCGTGACGGCGACGAGCAGCAGCGTGGCGAGGCGGCTCGCCGGGACCGTGCGCAGCACCGGGCTCAGACGATGACGAGGGTGATGGTCGTCTTCTTCGGCTGCTCGCTGCCGGCGGCGGGGTTCTGGCTGCGGACGGTGCCGAAGATGCCGCCCATGAAGCGGTCGACCTTCACCTCGAAGCCGGCGTCCTCGAGGATCTTGACGGCGTCCTTCTCCTGCTTGCCCTGCACGTCGGGCACCTTGACGAGCTCGGGGCCCTTGGAGACGACCAGGGTCACCTTGTCGCCCTTGAACAGCGTGCCGCTGGACGGGGTCTGGCTGATGACGGCGCCCTTGGGCACGGTGTCGTCGTTCTTCTGCTGGGTGGCGTCGACCTGCAGCCCGGCGTCGGTGAGTGCCGTGACGGCCTGGTCGGCGGGCTTGCCGGTGAAGTCGGTGACCTCGACGGGCTGGCGGCCCTTGCTCACCACGATGTCGACGGCGGCGCCGCGCTTGAGCGACGTCCCCACCTTCGGGCTCGTGCTGATGACCAGGCCCTGGGCGACCTTCTGGCTGTAGGCCTCGGTGGTCTTCCCCAGCGTCAGCTTGGTCGCCGTCAGCCGTGCCTGCGCCTCGTTGGCGCTGGCACCGACGACGGCCGGCACGGCATACCGCTCCGGTCCCTTGGACACGGTCACTCTGACGTCCTGGCTGCGGCGCAGCTCGGTGCCCGCCCCGGGGTCGGTCGAGATGACGACACCCTTGGGGATGGTCTCGTCGAACGCGTCGACGCGGTCGGCCGACAGGTGGGCCTTCTCGAGGGCGCCCTGGGCCTGGGCGTAGGTGAGGTTGACGACGCGCGGCACGTCGGTGGGGGAGCCGGGACCGGCCATGAACCACCAGGCGGCGACCCCGGCCACCGCGGCCACGAGCAGGGCCGCGACGACCCAGCCCCACGGGCCACGGCGGCGGGCACGGTCGTCGCGGTCGTCCTCGTCGGCCCAGGGGTCGGGGCCGGGGGGAGCGGTCGGGGTGCGGTCGACGGGCAGGGCCACCGGGCCCACGGGCCGCGAGTGGCGCGCCTCGTGCGAGGGCTCGACGGGCAGGGCGCTGGTGCGCTCGACGGCAACGGTGCTGGCGCCCGCGCCCATCGCCGGCGGGCCCTCGGGCCGGCGGTCGAGCTCGGTGGGCGTGAGCATGGCCCGTGAGCGGCGGACCTCGGTGAGGAAGTCGTTGGCATCGGAGGGCCGCTGGTCGGGGTCGCGGGAGGTCGCGAGCGCCACGAGCGCGTCGAGCTCGCTCGGTACCGTGGCCACGCGGGAGGAGGGAGCGGGCACCGAGCTGTGGACGTGCTGGTAGGCGATGTGGATCGGGGTGTCGCCGGTGAACGCCTTGGAACCGGTGAGCATCTCGAACAGGATCAGGCCCGCGGCGTAGACGTCGCTGCGCGCGTCGGCGATGCCGCGCTCGACCTGCTCGGGGGACAGGTAGGCGACCGTGCCCAGCAGGACGCCGGTCTGTGACGTCGACGTCTGGTTGCTGACCGCCCGGGCCAGCCCGAAGTCGGCGACCTTCACGGTGCCGTCGTCCTCGCGCAGGATGATGTTCTCGGGCTTGACGTCGCGGTGGATGATCCCGGCGCGGTGCGCGGCGCCCAGGGCCTGCAGGACCGGCGCCATGATGTCCAGGGCCGCGCGGGGCGTCAGTGGACCCTCGGCGCGCATCACCTCGCGCAGGGTCTGGCCGGGCACGTACTCCATGGCCAGGAACATGTGGCCGTCGTCCTCGCCCTGGTCGAAGACCGAGACCACGTTGGGGTGCGACAGGCGCGCCGCCGAGCGGGCCTCGCGCCGGAACCGGCTGGCGAAGCCCTCGTCCTGGGCCAGGTCGCGGCGGAGCACCTTGAGGGCCACGTCACGGTCGAGGCGGGTGTCCAGCGCGAGGTAGACCGACGCCATCCCGCCGTCAGCGATGTGCGACTGGACGCGGTAGCGGCCGTCGATCACCCGACCGAGCAGGGACTCGGTGACACCTGAAGACACCCGCAAAGTGTAGGAGGTCAACGCGACCAACTCGTGCAGGCGGGTCCGTCGGCCCGGTGGCCATGCGGACCCGCCCCGCTCGAGCGGTCCGCCACGACGTGGCTCAGAAGCGCGCCCGGTGGGCCTTGACCGCCCGCACGTAGCCCTTGGTGTCGGCGTACATCCCGTGGTGCTGCACGGAGTACAGGCCCTGGTAGTAGCCGGCGATGGCCTGGTCGAGGGTGGACGCCGAGCGCGTCAGCGAGCGCAGGATGACGACCCCCGCGGTGATGTTGTCCTGCGTGTTGAGCAGGTTGAGCCGGCGCCCGGCCATCTCCGAGGCCCACTGGCCCGAGGACGGGATGACCTGCATGACGCCGATGGCGTTGGCGACCGAGACCTGGCGCTGGTTCCACCCCGACTCCTGCCAGCCGATGGCCAGGGCGAGGCGCGGGTCGACGCCGTGGCGGCGTGCGGTGGCGACGATCATGGCGCGGGTCTGGCTGCGGGTGGGCACGCGGGAGTGGGCGAGGGCGGACCGGTTGCGGCTGGCGGCGTTGACCGTGGTGCTCGGGTAGGTGCGGCCGGCGAAGGTGTTGGCGCTGCTGGCAGTCGCCGCCCTGCGCACCGGGACGCGCAGGTGCTGGCCGACGACCAGGTGGTTGGCGTTGGCGAGGTGGTTGGCCTTGAGCAGCGCCGCCGACGTCGTGTGGTGGCGGACCGCGATGCCGCTCAGGGTGTCGCCGGAGCGCACCGTGTAGATGCTCGTCCGCGCGACGGCGGCCACCGCGACGGTGCCGCGGACCTTGATGGTCTGGCCGGGGTGGATGACGCTGCGCGGCCCGAGACGGTTCCAGGCGTAGATCGAGGACAGCGGCGTCCGGGTGCGGGTGGCGATGGCGCCCAGGGTGTCGCCGGAGCGCACGCGGTACCGGGTGGTGCTGGTGCGGCTCGTGGCCCTCGCCTTGGTGGCCTTGGACGTCGGGCGCTTGGCGCTCGCCACGCTGCTGCCGGGTACCCGCACCTTCTGGCCGACCTGGAGCACCGAGCGGGTTGACAGCCGGTTGGCCTTGAGCAGGGCGGCCAGCGAGACACCGCGACGGGCCGCGATGGCGCTGAGGGTGTCGCCCGGGCGCACGACGTAGGTCGCCCGCCGGATCGCGGCGGCCCTGGCCGCCTTGACGGCGCGGGCGTGCGCGGCCTCGGCCCTGGCCTGGCCGGCGCTCCTGGGGATCCACAGCCGCTGGCCGATGGCCAGCTGGTGGCCGCCGTGCCGGAGCTTGTTGCGTGCCACCAGTACGCCGGTGGTGGTGCCGCGGCGGTCGGCGATGGCTCCGAGGGTGTCGCCGCTGCGCACGAGGTAGAGGGTCCAGCCGTACGGGGCGGGCTTGGCCTTCTGGACGACCGCGACGGGGGCGAGGGTCGAGGCCGAAGGGAGCGCTGCAGGAGCGATCACTGGGGACATCGGGGGGCTGCCTTTCGGGGGGCCAGCGCCGCGGTGGCGGTGGGGGGAGATGCTCAAGTGAGGGATGTGACGACTGTGACGATTGTGAAAGGTACACCAACGCAGCCGCCATATATCGACTTACATCGATGTAATTTGCAATGCCGGCACCGGCTGGCAGGCTGTCCCCGTGACCGACCTGCCCCCCACCCAACCCGAGGCCGACGCGCCCGGGACCCAGCCGGGCGCCGGAGCGGCGACCCCGCCCGAGGGCTCCCTCGAGGCCCTCGTCGGCTCCTGGCTCACCGTGCCCGACGTCGCCGAGCGGCTCGGCATCCCGCTGTCCGCCGTCCGGCGGCTGCTGGAGGACCGCGAGCTGCTCAGCTCCCGCATCGGTGAGCGCAAGGTCGTCGCCGTGCCCGAGCAGTTCCTCGACGAGGAGGTGTTCCGTCACCTGCGTGGCACCTTCACCGTGCTCGCCGACGGCGGCATGCGCGACGAGGAGATCCTGGAGTGGCTGTTCACCCGCGACGAGACGCTGCGGGTCCCCGGCACCCCGGTCGACAACCTGGCGGCGGGGTTCAAGACCGAGGTGCGCCGCCGGGCGATGGAACAGGCCTTCTGACCGACCCGGCCTGCCCCGTCACCAACGGGGGTCGGGCCGGTGACCGACCCGGTCGCGCCGGTCGATGCTCCCGGATGCGCTCAGTGTTCCAGGCCGGGCTCAGTGCTCCCGGCTGGTGGCGCTGTCGATGAGCTGGTCGAGCACCGCGACGGCGCCGGCATCGAGCCCGCGCGTCGACTTCAGCGACATCCGCGCCGTCCCCACGAGCCTGGCGATGTCGGCCTCGACCGCGTCGACGGCCCCGCTCGACACGATGACCGCACGCAGCGCGTCGACCGTGGCGGCGTCGAGGTCGGGGTCCCCGAGCCGCGTCTCGACGAGCTCGCGTCCCTGCTCGTCCGCCCCGGCGAGCGCGTGCGCCACCAGCACGGTGCGCTTGCCCTCGCGCAGGTCGTCGCCGGCCGGCTTGCCCGTGGCGGCCGGGTCACCGAACACCCCGAGCAGGTCGTCCCGCAGCTGGAAGGCTTGGCCGAGGTCGAGCCCGTAGCGGGACAGGGCCGCGAGGTCGTCCTCGTCGGCACCCCCGGCGCTGGCGCCGATGAGCAGCGGGTGCTCCACCGTGTACTTGGCGCTCTTGAAGCGGATCACGCGCTCGGCACGCTCGACCCGCTCGGCCAGCGGCATGCCGTCCCAGGACCGCACCGACTCCACGACGTCGAGGAACTGCCCGCCCATGAGCTGGGTGCGCATCCGGTCGAAGACGGCACGGCCGCGCGCGAGGTGCTCGGGCGGCATACCGGAGGTGGCGTAGAGCTCCTCGGTCCAGTTGAGGCACAGGTTGCCGGCGAGGATGGCCCCGGCCACCCCGAACCGGCCGGCGTCGCCGGTCCACTCCTCCTGCGCGTGCCGCGCGGCCATCGACCGGTGGGCGGCGGGCATGCCGCGCCGGGTGTCGCTGTCGTCCATGACGTCGTCGTGGATGAGGGCGGCCGCCTGGAAGAACTCCATCGCGGTCGCGACGCGGACGGCGGCGTCCGAGTCGGGCTGGCCGGCGCTCCGGTAGCCCCAGTAGAGGAAGGCCGCGCGCAGGCGCTTGCCGCCGGTGAGGAGCCGGGCCACCGCGCCGAGCAGCTCCTGGGCGTCGGGCCCGACCTCGGCGAGGACGTCGGCCTGGTGGGCGAGCACGTCGTCGACGCAGTGCTGCACCCGGTCGCGCAGCTGCGCGGCGTCGAGGGGGCTGGCCACCACGCTCTCCTGCACGCTGTCCTCCTGGGCCGGTCCGGTCCGGTGCCGCGAGGCATCTCGCGGCGGCTCGGCGGCGTCTCACCGTGAGCCGCCCCTGAGCCTACGGCGTGGGCCCTCGACTAGTCTCACCGCCATGGCACTGGGGCAGCCCTCTCGTCTTGCTCGACCGGCGCAGCTCACGCGGTCGATCCCCGGCATGCTCGCGGGGCCCGAACCGTCGATCAGCTTCGAGTTCTTCCCGCCCAAGGACGACGCCAGCGAGGCCCTGCTGTGGGACGCCATCCGGCGCCTCGAGTCCGCACGGCCCGACTTCGTGTCCGTCACCTACGGCGCGGGGGGCTCCAACCAGGACCGTACGGTGCGCGTCACCGAGCGCATCGCCCGCGAGACCACGCTGACCCCGTTGGCCCACCTCACCTGCGTCGGTGCGTCCGTCGCCGCCCTGCGCCAGGTGGTCGGGCTGTATGCCGCGAGCGGGGTGCGCAACATCCTCGCCCTGCGCGGCGACCCGCCGGGCAACCCCGGCGGCGAGTGGGTGGCCCACCCCGAGGGCCTCAACCACGCGACCGACCTCGTCGCGCTGGTGAAGTCGCTGGGGGACTTCACCATCGGGGTGGCGGCCTTCCCGGACGTGCACCCCTCCTCGCCGGGCTTCGACCACGACGTCGAGATCATGGTCCGCAAGGCCGATGCGGGCGCGAGCTTCGCCATCACCCAGATGGTCTTCGACGCCGACAGCTACCTGCGGCTGCGCGACGCCGTCGCCCGCCGTCGCCCGGAGCTGCCCATCACCCCGGGCCTGATGCCGGTGACCAACTTCAAGCAGGTCGCGCGGATGTCCCAGCTCATGGGCACGCCGCTGCCGGAGAAGGTCGTGGCGCGGCTCCAGGCAGTGGCCGACGACCCGGCGGCGACGCGGACGGTCGGCGTGCAGGTCGCCACCGAGCTCGCCGAGCGGATGCTGGCCGAGGGAGCGCCGGGCCTGCACTTCATCACCATGAACCGGTCGACGGCGACCCTGGAGGTCCACCGCAACCTCGGCCTGCACTGAGGCCGCGGACTGGGGGCGGCTGAGGCCGACCCGTGGTGGTTCAGGCCGGGCGCATGGGAGCCGGCGCGTCGGGGCGGGCTGTCCGGGGGCGCACACACGAGCCGCGCTCGACCTCCCCTCATGGCCGGCGCGGCTCGTGCGTCACGTCGTCACGGTCCCCCGAACGCGACGGGGACGAGCCTGCCGGTGGTCGCGCCCGGCGGGCATCCGTGCACGTACTCAGATCCGCACACGTCCTCGAGGGCCGAGCTGCGACGTCAGTCGCGGGTGGTGAACCGGCGCAGCAGCATCGCGGCGAGGCGCTAGGACGGGCCGTCGAGGGGGCGGAGCTCACCCACGAGCGGCACGATGTCGGCGACGGAGTCGACCACGCGGGTGGCCTGGTAGGGGAAGTGCTCGACCTGGTGCGGGCGCGTCGAGCCCGTGAGGACCAGGATCGTGCGCAGGCCGGCCTCGAGGCCACTGATGACGTCGGTGTCCATGCGGTCGCCGACCATCACCGTCGACTCGGAGTGGGCGTCGATGCGGTTGAGGGCGCTGCGCATCATCAACGGGTTGGGCTTGCCGATGTAGTAGGGCTGGCGTCCGGTCGCCGCGGAGATCAGGGCCGCGACGGACCCGGTGGCCGGGAGCGTGCCCAGCTTGCTCGGGCCGCTGACGTCGGGGTTGGTCGCGATGAAGCGCGCGCCGCCCTCGATGAGGCGGATCGCCTTGGTGATGGCCTCGAAGGAGTAGGTGCGCGTCTCCCCGAGGACGACGTAGTCGGGGTCGCGCTCGGTCATCGTGTAGCCCACCTCGTACAGGGCGGTGGTCAGGCCGGACTCGCCGACGACGAACGCGCTGCCGCCCGGGCGCTGGTCGTCCAGGAACTGCGCCGTGGCGAGCGCGGAGGTCCAGATCGACTCCTCGGGGACGTCGATCCCGCTGGTCAGCAGGCGCGCCCGCAGGTCGCGTGGGGTGAAGATCGAGTTGTTGGTCAGGACGAGAAACCGTCGGCGGTGTTCGACCAGGGCGGCGAGGAACTCGGCGGCGCCGGGGATGGCGGTCTCCTCGTGGACGAGCACGCCGTCCATGTCGGTGAGCCAGCAGTCGACCGGCTTGGGTGTGGTCATGTCGCTCATTCTGGCGCAGACCGATCACCACTTTGATGGAGCAGCCACGGCGTGGGCAGGAGGACGCTTGTAGGTGCCTGAAGGAGGTGCTCGTCATGTCATTGGCCACGAGCGCAGTCACCACAATGCTCCCCGTCACCGACATCGGTCGCGCGAAGGAGTTCTACTCCGACCGGCTCGGCCTGTCGTTCGAGGGGACCAACGCCGAGGGGAGCCTGCTCTACCGCCTCGGCGGTGGCACGATGCTGATGCTGCTGCCCAGGGAGACGGGGTCCCAGAACCCCAACACCGCCCTGACCTGGGAGGTGCCTGACGTCAGGGCGCAGATCGCCGAGCTCGAGGGCAAGGGAGTGGTGTTCGAGGACTACGACCTGCCCGGCCTGCAGACGCAGGACCACATCGCCGAGCTCGATGGCGAGCGGGCGGCGTGGTTCACCGACCCGGACCGGAACGTGCTCTGCATCCACGAGGTGAGCAAGGCCTGAGCCCGGAGGCTCTGCAGGTACGGTCTGGGAGCAGGGTCGCTCGTCCCTGCAAGCGTGGTCGTTTCGCCCGGCCGCCCGGTCAGGCGACCTCGATGGCGTGGCCCCCCGAGACCCGCAGCAGCTCCTCGTACGTCGTCTCGTAGACGGTGTGGCTGTGCCCGGCGGCCGCCCACACGTGCCGGTAGCGGCTCAGGGAGACGTCGACCACCGTGGGGATCGGCGCAGGGTGTCCGACGGGCGCCACTCCGCCGATGGCGAACCCGGTGGCGGCACGGACGAACTCGGCGTCGGCGCGGTCGAGGTGGTCGATGCCGTCGACGAGCTCGGCGACCTTGACCAGGTCGACGCGGTGGGCGCCGGAGGTGAGGACGAGCAGCGGGGTGACGGCGCCGGCCTCGTCGTGGGCCCGGAAGACCAGCGAGTTGGCGATCTCGGCGGTGGTGACGCCCAAGGCTGCTGCCGCTGCGGCTGCGGTGCGGGCCGCGTCGGGGAGGACGACCACCCGCGGCTCCACCCCGTGGATCGCGAGGGCGGCCAGGACCCGCTGGACGCCGGCGTGCTGGCGCAGGTCGCGCGCAGGGGCGGCGTCGGACGCCGGTGACGCGGGTGGCGAAGGGGCGGGGTCCGGCGCCGCGACGACGGGGCCGGGCGGTGTGGCCGCCGGCTCGGTCTGGCTCATGACGAAACCCTAGGGCGGGGCCCCGGACTCCACCAGAGGTCGGGTGCCTCGTCTCATCCGCTGCCCTTGACGGGCTGTCCGAGGGCGGGTGTACGGTTCTTCATATCGAACACCTGTTCGAACAGGTTCCGACCGGAGACCGGATGACCAGCAGCGCGTGACCCCACGCGGCCCCTGGCGTCCAGTCGAGGATGCCGGGACCACCGTGCGGCTCCGGCCCCCGTGATCGGGCGCCTCGACCCCGTCCGTTCACCGGGCCGGAGCCCACACCACCTCATCCTGCCCTGCCGTGACGAAGGAGCCTGCTCGTGGTGCGCCGGTACGAAGAACCCATCGAGGTCCGCCAGTCCGTGCTCGCGGGGCGCTCGTCCGCGACGGCCGGCGACGTCCCCGGGGCCGGTCGCGAGGACGGCTGCGCCCCGCTCGGAGGCCCGGAGGCCTTCGTCTGGCGAGGGCGCCTCTACGTCGTGCGGGCCGTCCTCGACCGCTGGCAGGAGCGTCGTCCCTGGTGGCGGGACGCGCGGGAGCAGGGCAGCGGTGACGTCCTCACCGACGCGCGGGAGCGCCAGGTCTGGCGCGTCGAGGCCAGTGCCGGACGCTGCGCCGGGGTCGGGGTCTACGACCTCGGTGCCGACCCCGGAGCCCTCGACACAGGCCTCGACACAGGCCTCGACACAGGCCTCGACACCCCCCACTGGCGCCTCCTGCGCGTGGCGGACTGAGGTGACGACCATGACCGACACGACCCACCCGGGCGACACGACCCACCCGGGCGACACGACCCACCTGGGCGACACGACCCACCTGGGTGGCGCGACCCACCTGGGTGGCGCGACCGGTGCGACCGGCATGGCCGACTCGGCCACGAGCAGTGCCGCAGCCAGCCTCGAGCTGCTCGACCGGTCGCGGCACTCCCTGCTCGAGGCGTGCCAGAGCAGGGAGGTCACCCAGCGCTACCTCCAGGCCCAGCTGGGTGCCCTGCGCGCGGCAGCAGCCCTCGTCGCCGCCCGGGCCACCCCGGACGGCCACCGCGGGCCGCGCTCGCTGTGGGAGCTGCTGCCCGCGGTTGCCCCCGAGCTCGCGGAGTGGGCCGGGTTCTTCGAGCTCGTGTCCACCCGTCGCGCCGGGCACCCGGTCAGCGTGCGGGAGGCCGACGACCTGCTGCGCCAGTCCGAGGTGTTCCTCGACCTCGTCTGCCGCAGCCTCGGCCTGCCCGTGCAGCCTGCGGCCCACGGCGAGGTCCTCGTCCCCACGGCGCTCGCCGGCTCCGTGCCGTCCGCCATGACCCGCTCGCCATGACCGGCATGACTGCCACGACCACCACATCCGCCATGGGCGCCCCCACCCCCGTGAGCGACTTCGTCCACCTGCACGTCGCCTCCGGTTTCTCCATGCGTTACGGCACCTCGACGCCCGAGGCCCTCGTCGAGCGCGCCGCCCAGCACCGCCAGCCGATCCTCGCCCTCACCGACCGCGACGGCCTCTACGGAGCGATCCGGTTCGTCCAAGCGGCGACGGCCGCCGGCATCGCCCCGGTCCTCGGCGTCGACCTCGCCATCGGTCCGGACGCACCCGGCGACGACCTCCTGGGTGAGGCCCTCGGGGGAGGGCAGGCGGCCGGCAGCGGACGCGCCGCCCCTCAGCCGCCCGCCCCGACGCGCACACCCGTACGCGGCGGCGCGGACCGCGACCCACGCCACCCCCGGGTCACCGTGCTGGCCCGGGGCGCCGCCGCAGGCGTGCCCCACGGCGCTGGCTGGGCGGCGCTGTGCCGGCTGGTGACCGAGACCCACCTGCGCGGCGAGCGGGGCACGCCCGTCAGCTCTGCCGCGGTCGTCGCTGCCCGGTGCTGGACCGGCGGTGAGCGCCGGTCGAGCCGCGACCACGCGAGCCCGCTCGTCGTCCTGCTCGGCCCTGACTCCGACGTGGGTCGGGCCCTGCTGGCCAGGCGCACCGACCGGGCCCGCGCCCTGCTGGCGACGTGGCGCCGCCGGCTGCCCCCGGACTCGGTGGTCATCGAGGTGGTCTGCCACGCAGGCCCGGAGGGCACCCCCGCCTCCCGGGCCCACGCGCGCCGGCTGCTCGGGCTGGCCGACGAGCAGGGCATCCCCGCCGTCCTCACCGCCGCCGTGCGCCACGTCGAGCCGGGGGAGTCGGCAGTCGTCGACGTGCTCGATGCCGCGCGACGGCTCGTCGCCCTCGACACCCGCCACCTCGACCGGGTCACCGACGCGGCCCACCTCGCGTCGACGCCGGTGATGCGCACCGTGGCCCTCGAGGTCACCGGTGGCGACCGGAGCCGTGCCGAGGTCCTCGTCGCCCGCACGGTGGCCCTCGGGCTCGCCTGTGCCCAGAGCGCCCGGCGCGACCTCGGCATCGGGTCGGTCCACCTGCCCGAGCCCGAGAAGCTGGGCATCGCCCCGGGGGAGAGCCCCCAGGCCACGCTCGAGCAACGGTGCCGCGACGCGCTCGGGCGCCGCTACCCCGGACTCGGGGAGAAGGAGTTCTCGGCCGTCGAGCGGCGCCTCACCGACGAGCTCAAGGTCATCGCCGAGCTCGGCTACCCGACCTACTTCCTCACCGTCGCCGAGGTCGTCGACCTCATCCGGGAGATGGGCGTCCGGGTCGCGGCGCGGGGGTCCGGGGCCGGGTCGCTGGTCAACTACCTGCTCGGCATCAGTGGCGTCGACCCGATCCGCTACCGCCTGATCATGGAGCGCTTCTGCTCGCCGCTGCGGGCCGAGCTGCCCGACATCGACATCGACGTGGAGTCGGCTCGTCGCACCGAGGTCTACGAGCGGATCCTCGACCGGTTCGGTGGGGAGCGGGTCACCTGCGTCTCGATGATGGACACCTACAAGGTGCGCCACGCGATCCGGGACGTGGGCGCCGCGCTGGGCCTGCCCCCGACCGAGATCGACGAGATCGCCAAGGCGTTCCCGCACATCCGCGCCAAGGACGCCCGCAACGCCATCGCCGAGCTGCCCGAGCTGCGGTCCCGCGGCCTCGACAGCCCCCGGCTGCGGGCGCTGTTCGACCTCGTCGAGCGGCTCGACGGCTTGCCGCGCCACATCGCGCTGCACCCGTGCGGGGTGATCCTGTCCGACGGTGGGTTGCTCGACCGGACCCCGGTCGAGGCGAGCTGGCTCGGGTTCCCCATGAGCCAGTTCGACAAGGACGACGTCGAGACCCTCGGCCTGCTCAAGCTCGACGTGCTCGGCATCCGCATGCAGTCCGCCATGGCCCACGCGGTGGCTGAGGTCGCGCGGGTCGACGGGCAGCAGGTCGACCTCGACGACCAGGCCCAGGTGCCGCTCGACGACGAGGCGACCTTCCGGCTCATCCGCACCAGCCACACCCTCGGGTGCTTCCAGATCGAGAGCCCCGGGCAGCGCGAGCTCATCGGCAAGTTCGGGCCGCAGCGGTTCGAGGACCTCGTCATCGACATCTCGCTGTTCCGTCCCGGGCCGGTGAAGTCCGACATGATCACGCCGTTCCTCGAGGCCCGGCACGGCTGGAAGGAGGTCAGCTACCTGCACCCCACGCTCATCGAGGCGCTGCGCGAGACCGAGGGCGTCGTGGTGTTCCACGAGCAGGTGCTCATGATCGTCGCCGAGACGACCGGCGTGTCCCTGGCGCAGGCGGACGAGGTCCGGCGGGCCCTCGGCACCCCCAAGGGACAGCTCGAGATCGAGGCGTGGTGGCGACCTGCCGCCCGCGCCCGCGGCTACGCCCCTGCCGACGTCGACCGGATCTGGGAGGTGCTCAAGGCGTTCGCGTCGTTCGGGTTCTGCAAGGCCCACGCCGCGGCCTTCGCCCTGCCCACCTACCACTCGGCCTGGCTCAAGACCCACCACCCGGCGGCATTCCTCGCCGGCGTCCTCACCCACGACCCCGGCATGTACCCGAAGCGGCTCATCCTCGACGACGCCCGGTCCCTCGGGATCACCGTGCTCGGCCTCGACGTCAACGCCTCCACCGGCGACTACCGCATCGAACGACTGGAGACCACCGCTCTCGACGCGTCGGGCAGCGACGCGACAGGCAGCGGCACCCCGGCCGCGCCGGACTCCCTCGAGTCCTACTGGGGACCACGGCCCCCGGCCCACCCGGACCTGCCCGACGCGAGCGGCTACGGCATCCGCCTGTCCCTCGCCGACGTCAAGGGCATCAGCGACGCCGAGGTCGCCCGGGTGGTCGCCGGCCAGCCCTATGCCGGCCTCGCCGACTTCTGGCACCGGGCGCACGTCTCGCGACCCGTGGTCGAGCGCCTCGTCCTCGCCGGCGGGTTCGACGCCCTCTACGGCATGGGTACCCCGGCCGGACCTGCCGGGGCCCGGGGGATGGGTACGGGTGGGCTCGGCCGCCGGGGGCACATCACCCGGCGCGACCTGCTCCTGCACGTCGCCGAGCTCGACCGCTACGGCCGGGCCCTGGACCGGTCCGCCCGGCGGGCCGCACCCCGCCGCGGAC
>NZ_JBFRFA010000039.1:0-32671 GCF_052114585.1 Pedococcus sp. 2YAF34 | reverse complement strand
GGGCCAGGCCGCCCGCCGCGCGCCGGGGGGCGTCCGCGGCGGGGGGAGGGCCGCCAGGCTGCTCCTGTCGGGCGCCCTCGCCACCGGCATCCTCGCCCTGGCGCTGCCGAAGGTGGCCGGCGCGCAGTGGGACGACATCGCCCGCGCGCTGGCCTCCCTGTCGCTGGCCCACCTGGTGCTGCTCACCGTCGTCTGGCTCGCGGGGCTGTGGGTCCACACACCGGCGCTGACCGCCGCGCTGCCGGGGCTGTCGCACCGGCGGGCCCTGCTGCTCAACCTCACCGGCAGCTTCGTCTCCAACCTCCTGCCGCTCGGGGGCGCCGTCGGCACCGTCGCCAACTGGCGGATGGCGCGGTCGTGGGGCTTCGCGGCCCCGGCGTTCGCCCGCTGGGCCCTGGTCACCAACCTGTTCGACACCGCCCTGAAGCTCGCCCTCCCCGGCGTCGCCCTGCTGTGGCTCGCCGCCGCGGGGGTCGAGACCGGCGGCACCGTCGGCACTGCGGCCTGGGTCGGCCTCGGCCTGCTCACCGCCGTCGTGGTCGCGGCCTGGGTGGTGGTCCGCGACGACCGTGCGGTGACGTGGCTCGGCCGGTGCGCCGACCGCTGCTGCGCCCGCCTGCGCGTCGGGCGTCCACCCGCCGAGGGGTATGCCGCGCGTGCCGCCGCCTTCCGCCGTGACAGTGCCGCCCTCGTCGCCTCGGGGTGGTGGCGGATGGTCGCGGGCAAGGTCGGCTACGCCGTGCTGCAGGGATGCCTGTTGTGGCTGTCGCTGCGGGTGCTCGGGACGTGGGTCAGCCCGGCGGTGGTGCTGGCGGCGTTCGCCGTCGAGCGGATCCTGTCGATGGTCGTCATCACGCCCGGCGCCACCGGGGTCGTCGAGGTCGGCATGACCGGGGTGCTGGTCGCGCTGCGGGTCGACCCGACGTCGGCCGCGGCCGGGGTGCTGCTCTACCGGGCCTTCACGTTCGGCATGGAGATCCCGGTCGGCGGCCTGTCGATGCTCGCGTGGTCGATGCGGGGTCGCGGTCGTGCGCAGGCTCCTACGCTGGGGTGATGACCACTTCCGAGGACGGTGCGGTCCGGGCGCGTGAGCTGCTCGCCGCGGACCGGGCAGCGACGCTGGAACGGCTCGGCGACCTCGAGGCCGACGTCGCCCTCATCGTCGAGGCGTCCGAGGGCTCGAACGCCGACGACGAGCACGACCCGGAGGGCTCGACCATCGCCTACGAGCGCGCCCAGACCAGCGCGCTCGCCGAGCAGGCCGTCACCCACCTGCGCGAGATCGCCGCCGCCGTGCAGCGCCTCGACGACGGCACCTACGGCGTGTGCGAGGTTTGCGGCGACGCCATACCGACGGAGCGCCTCGAGGCGCGGCCCACCGCACGCACCTGCGTGGCGCACGCCGCGCGTCCGCGCTGAGGGGCGTCAGCGGAAGGTGCGCAGGCGCAGGCTGTTGGTGACGACGAAGACGGACGACAGCGCCATGGCGCCGCCGGCGAGCATGGGGCTGAGGAGCCCGGCCGCCGCGAGCGGGATGGCGGCGACGTTGTAGGCGAAGGCCCAGAAGAGGTTGCCGCGGATCGTCCCGAGCGTACGGCGCGCGAGCCGGATCGCGTCGGCGGTCACCCGCAGGTCGCCGCGGACCAGCGTCAGGTCGCTGGCCTCGATGGCGACGTCGGTACCGGTGCCCATCGCGAGGCCGAGGTCGGACTGGGCGAGGGCGGCGGCGTCGTTGACCCCGTCGCCGACCATGGCGACCACGCGCCCCTGCTGCTGGAGCGCCCTGACCACGTCGACCTTGTCCTGGGGGAGGACCTCGGCGGTGACGTCGTCGATGCCGACCAGCCCGGCGACGTGGCGGGCGGCGCCCTCGTTGTCGCCGGTCAGCAGCACGGGCTCGAGCCCGAGGCGACGCAGCTCGGCGACGGCCTCGGCCGAGCCCTCCTTGACCGTGTCGGCCACGATGACCACGCCACGCGCCAGGCCGTCCCAGGCCACCAGCACCGCGGTGGCGCCGCGGGAGTGGGCCGCCTCCATCGCCGTGGCCAGCTCGTCCGGCACGACCACCGACCAGTCGGCCAGCAGGCGCGGCCGGCCGACGAGGACGACCCGTCCGTCCACCTGCCCGCGCACGCCGAGCCCCTGCTCGTTGGCGAAGTCGTCCACGGCGGGCAGGACCGCCCCGTCGTCGAGGGCCGCGCGCGCTCCGGCGGCGACTGCCCGGGCGACCGGGTGCTCCGACGCGTCCTCGAGGGCGCCGGCGATTCGCAGCACCTCGGCCGCGTCCTCCCCGGCCGCGGGGACGACCTCGTCGAGCGTCATGTGCCCGGTGGTCACGGTGCCGGTCTTGTCGAGCACGACGGTGTCGACGCGGCGGGTGGACTCCAGCACCTCGGGTCCCTTGATGAGGATGCCGAGCTGGGCGCCCCGGCCGGTGCCGACCATGAGCGCTGTGGGTGTGGCCAGCCCGAGGGCACAGGGGCAGGCGATGATCAGGACCGCGACCGAGGCCGTGAACGCCGCGGTCCAGCCGGCACCGACCGCGACCCAGAACACCAGCGTCGCGAGGGCCAGGGCCATGACGACCGGGACGAACACGCCGGATACCCGGTCGGCGAGCCGCTGCACCTGGGCCTTGCCGTTCTGGGCGTCCTCCACCAGGCGCGCCATCTGCGCGAGCTGGGTGTCGGCGCCGACCCGGGTGGCGCGCACGACGAGGCGCCCGCCCGCGTTGACGGTGGCGCCCACGACCTGGCTGCCGGGGCCCACCTCGACCGGCACGGACTCGCCGGTGAGCATCGAGGCGTCCACCGCGGAGGTGCCCTCCTCGACCTCGCCGTCGGCGGCGACCTTCTCACCGGGCCGCACGACGAAGCGGGTGCCGACGGCCAGCTCGGACACGGGGACCCGGACCTCCGTCGCCGCGGCTCCCTCGCCACGCAGCACGGCGACGTCCTTGGCGCCCATCTCCATCAGGGCGCGCAGGGCAGCGCCGGAGCGGCGCTTCGCGCGCGCCTCGGCATACCGACCCGCGAGCAGGAACGCGGTGACGCCTGCGGCCGCCTCCAGGTAGATGTTGTCCGAGCCGTCGGTGCGCTCGATGGTGAACCGGAACGGGTGGGTCATGCCCGGCATGCCGGCCGTGCCGAAGAACAGGGCGTAGAGCGACCAGCCGAACGCGGCCAAAGTGCCGACGGACACCAGGGTGTCCATGGTGGTCTGGCCGTGGCGGAGGTTGGCCCACGCCGCCCGGTGGAACGGCAGCCCGCCCCACACGACGACCGGGGCGGCAAGGGTCAGGGACGCCCACTGCCAGTAGCGGAACTGCAGAGCGGGCACCATGGCCATCGCGACCACGGGGACCGCGAGCAGCACCGACACGAGGAGCCGTTGCCGCAGCGCGGCGGTGGGGTCCGGCTCGGTACCCGGCGTGCCCTCGCCTTCGGTGGCCTCGGTGGGCTGAGGCTCCGGGGGCAGCTCGGCGGTGTACCCGGTCTTCTCCACGGTGGCCACGAGGTCGGCCGGCGTGAGGGTCTCGGGGAAGGTGACCTTCGCCTTCTCGGTGCTGTAGTTGACCGTCGCGGTGACGCCGTCCAGCTTGTTGAGCTTCTTCTCGATCCGGGCGGCGCAGGAGGCGCAGGTCATGCCGCCGATGACGAGCTCGACGTCGGTCATGGCGCCATCACCGCGCCAGGCTGTAGTCGCCCGCCTCGTCGAGGGCGGACGTCACCTCGGCCGGGGTGAGCTCGCGGTCGGCCTCGACCGTCACGGCGGACGTGCCGCCGGCCACGAGGTCGACCTGCACGTCGCTGACGCCGTCGAGGGCCTTGAGCTCCTCGGTGACCGCGCTCGCGCAGTGGCCGCAGGTCATGCCGACGACGTCGAAGGTCTGGGTGCTCATGGGGTTCTCCTCGGGTTCGTGGTGGTCATGGATGGCTCTGGCTGGATCGTGCGCCGGGGCTCAGGAGCGCACGAGGCGCGCGATGGCGGCGGACGCCTCCTGCACCTTCTCCTGCGCCTCCGGCCCGCCCCTCCTGGCGGCGTCGACGACGCAGTGGGCGAGGTGCTCCTCGAGCAGCTCGAGCGAGAACGACTGCAGGGCCTTGGTCGCGGCCGACACCTGGGTGAGGATGTCGATGCAGTACTGGTCCTCCTCGACCATCCGCTGCAGGCCGCGGACCTGCCCCTCGACCCGGCGCAGCCGCTTGAGGTGGCTGTCCTTCTCGGAGTGGTAGCCGGGCTGGGTGTCGCTCACGGTCATGCCAACACCATACCCCCCTATGGTATTTCTGCAAGAGCCGGGAACGACGAAGCGCCGCTCCCGTGGTCGGGGCGGCGCTTCGTCGACGTGCTGGTGGAGCCGGTCAGCGCATGGGGTCGAACGGGCGCAGCTGGTCGACCTGCTTGCCGGTGACGATCGCCTGCGCGAGCAGGCGCCCGGTGACCGGGCCGAGGGTGATGCCCCACATCCCGTGACCACCGGCGGCGAAGACGCGGGGCGACTTGGTGGCGCCGACGAGCGGCAGGCCGTCGACGGTGCAGGGGCGCGAGCCCACCCACTCGTCGTGGCGGTGGTCCAGGTCGGCGCCACGCAGCAGCGGGCGGGCGGCCTCGGCGATGGCGCTGATGCGGCGCTGGTCGAGGGCGGCCTCGGGCTTGCGGAACTCCATCATCCCCGCGACGCGCAGGCGGTCGCCGATCGGCGTGCAGGCGACCCGCTGGGCCGGGAAGTAGACGGGGCCGTTGGGGACGTGGTCGACCTCGACGGAGAAGGAGTAACCGCGGCCGGCCTGGACGACGTTCTTCACGCCGAACCTGCGGGCCAGCTTGCCGAGCCACGCACCCGTCGCGAGGACGGCGGCGTCGAACTCCTCGACCGAGCCCTCGGCGGTGGTGACGACGACCCCGTTACCGGTGTCGCGGATGTCGGAGACCGTGGCGGCGTCGAGGATCTTGCCGCCGCGGGCCTTCACCGAGTCGGCGAGCGCGTGGACGTAGGAGCCCGGGTCGACGAAGCGCTGGCCCTTGAGCAGGATGGCCGCGCCGATCTCGTCGGACAGGCTCGGCTCGATGGCGCGGGCCTGGTCGCCGGTGAGCGCCTCGAACTCGATGGACTGCCCTGCGGCGTGGATGTGCTCGATCTCCTCGAGCAGGGTGACGCGCTCGGCCTCGGTGCGGTAGGACGCGAGGAACGACTTGGCCTCACGGGTGTCAGCCTGGACGCCGCCCGCCTTGAGAAGGTCGAAGCTCTCGAGCGACAGGTCGTTGACGGGCACGAGCGCGCCCATGGCCTTCTTCCAGGCCTTCATCGTGGAGTTCTTCGTGAACCCGGTGACGAACTTGAGGAACTTGGGGTCGGCGCTCGGCGGCACGTAGACCGGCGAGGACGGCGACAGTACCGCGCGGATCCCGTACTTGAGGACTGCAGGCTCGGGCAGCGGGGTCGCGATGCCCGGCGTCAGCCAGCCGGCGTTGCCCCAGGAGGAGCCGGCGGCGACACCCTCACGGTCGAGGACGGTCACCTCCACGCCCTGCTCCTGGAGGAACCAGGCGGTGGACAGGCCCACCATGCCGGCGCCGACGACGGCGACGCGCTGGGGGACGGGGAGACCGGCGGCGGTGACGGTGCGCGAGGAGGACATGATCCGATGGTCCCGACTGGTCGGCGGCTTCGCACTGGGCCCAGAGCACAGATCCGCCGGCAGCATTGGTGCGGCAGGCACAAGTGGGTGGCATGCTGGGACCGTGCTCCTCGTCGCCGACCTGACCGCCACGCTGGCCGGGTTGCTCACCCTCGCGGTGGACCGTGCCGGGGCTGAGGTCGACGACCTGACCATCGCCGAGCCGGTGCACGGGGTGGTGGGGCAGTCGCGCGACCTCGTGCTCGGCGTGGGGATCGAGACCGTCGAGCAGGCCGTCGAGCTGGTGCGCGCCTCCGCGGCGCAGCAGGCCGGTGGCGTGGTGCTGCGCCGGGGGCTGGCGGGGCGGCGGGCGGTGCGGGACCGGGCCCGGCGCGACGGCATCGCGCTCGTCGGCCTGGCCGAGCAGGCGTCCTGGGCGCACGTCGTCTGGCTGCTGCGCGGGGTGCTCGACCGCGCCACGACCTCGGGCGGCGACCGGCGCACGGACGCCCCCGTCCAGGACGACCTCTTCGCGCTCGCGGACGCCGCCGCGGCCCTCGTCGACGCCCCGGTCACCATCGAGGACGCACAGTCCCGGGTGCTCGCCTACTCCTCTCGCCAGGACGTCACCGACCCTGCCCGCGTCTCCACGATCGTGGGCCGGCGGGTGCCCGAGGAGGTGCTGGCCAGCCTGCGCGCCCGCGGGGTGTTCCGCCGCCTGGCCCGCTCGGACGAGCCGGTCTTCGTGCCCGCCGACCCCAACGGCACGCTGCCGCGCCTCGTGGTGCCGGTGCGTGCCGGCGGTGAGTGGCTCGGCTCCATCTGGGCCGTCGTCCAGGAGAGGCCGCCCGCCAGCCTCGTGGCCGAGCTCGTGCAGACGTCCTCCGTGGTGGCCCTGCACCTGCTGCGCCTGCGGGCCCAGGCCGACCTCTCGCGCCGGGTGGCGGCCGACCGGTTGCGCGGGGTGCTGTCGGGCAGCACGGCCGGCGCCGGGTCCTGGCTCCCCCCGGGACCGTGGCGCGTGGTCCACCTCGGCGGGGAGGGCGGCGCCACGCGTCTGCTCGACCTCTGGGAGTCCGTGTCGCGACGCCATGCGTGGAACCAGCCCCTGCTGGCGGACCTCGACGGCCGTGCGTATGCCGTGGTGCGGGACACCGAGGACGGGTCCCCGGGCACGTGGGGGTGGCTCTCGACCGTGGTGGAGCAGGCCCGTGGAGAGGGCCTCGTGCTCACGGCCCGAGCTGGTCGCCCCGCGCGCACGCCTGGCGAGCTGGAGCGCTCCACGGCAGAG
The DNA here is from genome assembly GCF_052114585.1 of Pedococcus sp. 2YAF34. Taxonomy (NCBI): domain Bacteria; kingdom Bacillati; phylum Actinomycetota; class Actinomycetes; order Micrococcales; family Intrasporangiaceae; genus Pedococcus; species Pedococcus sp. 2YAF34. The sequence continues at coordinate 25,759 of NZ_JBFRFA010000039.1, read as the reverse complement.
GCGCTGGAGGCCGGCCGGGTCGCCGACCCCGTCGTAGCGGCCGTGGTCCACGAGGACGTCTGGGCGCAGGTGACGGTGGCCCGGGCCGCGGCGACACTGCGCGAGGGTGACGTCCTCGGTCCGCTGGCGCTCCTGCAGGCGCACGACGACGCGCACAGCAGCGACCACCTGCGGACGCTGGCGGCGTGGTTGGACCACCCAGGGGCGCCGGGGCGCGCGGCGCGGGCCATCCACGTGCACCCCAACACGCTGCGCTACCGGATGAACCGCATCGCCGACCTCGCCGGCCTCGACCTCGACGACCCGGTGGTGCGGCTCGCGGTGCGCCTGCAGCTGGCCGCCCTCCTCGACGTGCCGACAGCCGGCTGAGGCTTCAGTCCTCGACCCAGTGGTTGTCGTGGAAGCGCATGAACTCGTCGCGCTCGGCGTCCGTCATGGTCTCGCCGGCCGCCGCGCGCGCCAGCCCCTCGAAGTACGCCTCGCGAGGAGCGCCGGGGGCGAAGTGGAGCAGCATCGACGCTGCGCCCGCCTCGTTCCGGAAGCCGTGCAGGCCACCGGCCGGCACGTGGACGAAGTCGCCGGGCCGCGTGGTGTTCCAGCGCTTCCCGTCGTAGATGCTGACCTCCCCGCCCAGGACGTAGAAGGACTCGGTCAGGGTCTTGTGGAAGTGCGCGTCCGGGCCGCTGCGAGGCCCCGCGAAGTCCCAGTGGTAGAGCCCGTAGGTCCGTCCGGTCGACTCGCCGGTCGCGAGGTACCGGACCCGGTTGCCGTTGGGGTAGACCACGTCCGGCGGCGAGTCGGCAGCCAGCAGCCACGCGCTGACCTCACCGGTCGCACGGTCGTAGATCGGGGGCGGGTAGCTCATCGCGCCATCCCAGCGGGTGGGGCGGACGACGGCAAGGGGTTTCACGCCCCTACGTCACTGAGCGCACAACGCGCTCAGTGACGTAGGGCGCTCCGGCCGTGAGGTGGTGTCAGGTGCCGGCGGGGGCGGGCAGTCGGCCGAGGGCGTCGACGAGAGGAGCCAGCTCGGGGACGTCCGCCGCGGACCGCAGCGCCTCCTCGAGCACCTGGTGGTGGGTGGGGCGCGCCTCGTCGAGCAGGGTCGACCCCGCGGCGGTCAGCTCGGTGTAGATGCCGCGCCGGTCGTCGGCACACAGGATGCGGGTGAGCAGGCCTCGGTCCTCGAGGCGGTTGACCAGGCGGGTCGCGGCACTGCTCGACAGCGCGGCCGCACGTGCCAGCTGGGTCATCCGCAGGTGCCAGCCGTCCTGGCGGGAGAGGGCGTCGAGCACGGTGAACTCCACGACGGAGAGCCCGAACCGCGTGGACAGCTCGCGTTCGAGGGCCGCCTCGATGTGCCCGTGGAGCGCGGCGAGGGTCCGCCACCCTTGGGCGCGGACCTCGACGGCGTCATCGGCGATTCCCATAGCCCCATCGTAACGGGCTTTTGCAATAACCCGCGTATGCAACTAACTTGATGCGTGCGCTGGTAGTTGCACACGCTGCATACATGCGCAGGAAACCTGCTCCGTCCACCGAAGGAACGTCCCCGATGCCCATCGCCCTGCTCGCCCTGGCCCTCGGTGGCTTCGGCATCGGACTCACCGAGTTCGTGATCGCCGGCCTGCTGCCGCAGGTGGCCGCCGACTTCGCCGTCGACGAGGCCACCGCCGGATGGCTCATCTCCGGCTACGCCCTGTCCGTCGCCGTCGGCGCCATCGGCCTCACCGCCGCCGTCACCCGGTTCAACCGCAAGCACGTGCTCACCGCGCTGATGGTCCTGTTCATCGCCGGCAACCTGGTCTCCGCGGTGGCCGGCACCTACGAGGTGATGCTGCTCGGGCGCATCCTCGCGGCCCTGACCCACGGTGCGTTCTTCGGCATCGGGGCCGTCGTCGCGGCCGGCCTCGTCGCCCCCGAGAAGAAGGCCGGTGCGATCGCCATGATGTTCGCGGGGCTCACCACTGCCAACGTCCTCGGTGTCCCGCTCGGCACGCTGCTGGGCCAGCAGCTCGGCTGGCGCTCGACCTTCTGGGCGATCACCGTGATCGGCGTCATCGCGCTGGTGGGGATGGCGACTCTCGTCCCCTCGCAGCCCGTCGCAGCCGGCGAGCCCGGCCTGCGCTCGGAGCTCGGTGCCTTCCGCTCCGGGCAGGTCTGGCTGTCGCTGCTCGTGACCGTGCTCGGCTTCGGCGGCATGTTCGGCACCTTCACCTACATCGCCTACACCCTCACCGAGGTCAGCGGCTTCGCCTCCGCCACCGTGCCGTGGCTGCTGGTCCTCTTCGGGGTCGGCCTCTTCGCCGGCAACTGGGCGGGTGGCCGAGCCGCCGACCGCTCCGTGCCGCGCACCCTCACCGTGGTGCTCGCGGCGCTGACCGTCGTGATGGGGGTGTTCGCGGCCACCGCCACCTCACCGGTCATGGCCGTGGTCAGCCTGGTGCTCATGGGGACGTTCGGGTTCGCCACCGTGCCGGGCCTGCAGATGCGGATCATGTCGTATGCCGGGTCCGCCCCGACCCTGGCCAGTGGTGCCAACATCGCTGCCTTCAACGTGGGCAACGCCGCCGGCGCCTGGCTGGGTGGGCTGACCATCACCGCGGGGCTCGGATACGCCTCGACCCTGTGGGACGGCGCCGCCCTGAGCCTCGGGGCCCTGCTGGTGCTCGTGGTGGCCGAGCAGCTGGCCCGGCGTGCTCGCCGCCGCAACGCTGCACGGACCGTGGGGCAGGACCGGGCGCGCACCAGCGCTCAGGCGCCGTGCACCGCGGCGAGCAGCGCGGCGTAGCGCTCGCGGACCTCGACGCCGGAGCCACCCGAGGGCGGATCGAGGGTCTCCTCGATCCTCACCGCCCATGGCGGTGGTGCGTCCTCGCCCGAGAGCACCCACGCTGCCTGGCGCGCGGCGCCGATGCCGACGTACTCCCCGGGTGCGGGGACTGCGACCGGCGCACCGAACAGGGCCGGGGCGACGGCCCGCACTGCGCGCGACGCCGAGGCGCCGCCGATGAGCAGGACCCGGGAGACCGGTATGCCGAGCTCGCGCAGGTCGTCGACGCCGGCGGCGAGGTTGGCGAGCATCCCCTCCACGGCGGCGCGAGCGAGGTTCTCCGGGGTGGAGTTGGTGCGGGTGAGGCCACCGAGCGTGCCCGTCGCCTCGGGCAGGTTGGGGGTGCGCTCGCCATCGAGGTAGGGCAGCAGCGTCAGGCCGCCGGCTCCCGGGCGGGCGGCGAGGGCGAGCCGGTCGAGCCCGGCGAGGTCGGTGCCGACCAGGTGTGCCGCGGCGCTGAGGACCCGGGCCGCGTTGAGGGTGCACATCAGTGGCAGGTGGCCGCCCGTGGCGCTGGCGAACCCGGCGACGTCACCGGACGTGTCCTTGACCGGGGAGGGGTGGTCCGCGAAGACGGCCCCGCTGGTGCCGAGCGACACGACGACGTCGCCGGGCTCGAGCCCGAGGCCCAGGGCTGCGCCCATGTTGTCGCCGGTCCCGGGGCCGACGAGCATCCCGCCGGCGGTGCGCCCAGCCGCCTCGCGTGGGCCGAGCACCGTCGGGGTGCCCAGGGGCCGGCCGAAGGCCAGCTCCACGAGCTCCGGGACGTAGGCGTTGGACTCGGGGGAGAAGTAGCCCGTGCCGGACGCATCTCCCCGGTCGGTCGTCCACCGTTCGAAGCCGTTGCCCTGCTTGAGGATCTGGCCGGTGAGCCAGTCGTGGGGGAGGACGACCGAGGCCGTGCGGGCCGCGAGCTCCGGCTCGTGCTCGGCCAGCCAGCGCAGCTTGGTCACGGTGAAGCTGGGCACCGGCACCGACCCGGTGCGGTCGACCCAGGCGGCCATGCCACCGAGTTCGCCCACGAGGTCGCGGGACGCCTGCGCGGACCTGGTGTCGTTCCACAGCAACGCATCCCGGACCACGGCGCCCGACTCGTCGAGCGCGCACATACCGTGCTGCTGGCCGCCGACGGCGATCGCGGAGACGCCTTCGAGCAGGTTGTCGCCGGTCGCCGAGAGGTAGGCGTCCCACCAGCGTTCCGGGTGGACCTGCGTGCCCTCGGGGTGCGGTGCCCGGTCGGTGCGGACCACCTCCCCTGTCGCGGCGTCGCAGACGACGACCTTGGTCGACTGGGTCGAGGAGTCGACGCCGGCGACGAGGGTGCGGTCCCGGTCAGCCACGGTCGCCCCCGGCAGGTCGGGGGTCGATGACCGACTTGATCGCACCGGCGGTGTCCCGGGCAGCGGTCAGGGCCGCAGCCGTCTGCTCGAGCCCGAACCGCCCGGTGACGAGGCGGTCGAGGTCGACCTGGCCCGAGGCGGCGAGGGCCATGGCGGTCGGCCAGGTGCCGGCGTAGCGGAAGGTCCCGGTGACGACGAGCTCGCGTTCCTGGATCGTCGACAGCGGCAGGGTGATCTCGTCGCCGCCCATGCCGACCAGCACCGCCCGGCCGGCGGGGGCCAGGGCCCGGATGCCGTCGGCGGTGGCGCCGGGGTGGCCCGAGCACTCGAGCAGGACCTCGGGAGGCCGCTGCGCGGCATACCCGTCGGCGACCGTCTCCGAGCCGGAGGTGATGGTGCGGGTCGCGCCGAGGTCGCGGGCCACGGCGAGGCGGTGGGGGTTGAGGTCGGCGACGACGACCTCGCTGGCGCCGCAGGCGCGGGCGACCTGCACGCAGACCAGGCCGATCGGGCCGGCGCCGGTGACGAGCACCCGCGAGCCCGGTCCGACGGCGCCCTTGCGGCAGGCCCAGACACCCACGGACAGCGGCTCGAGGAGGGCCGCCGCCTCGTCGCTCACGGAGTCGGGCACCGGGTGGGCGAACGCGTGGTGGATGACGACGAGCTCGGCGAGCGAGCCATCCACCGGTGGCGTCGCGTGGAAGACCATGTCGGGGCAGAGGTTGTAGCGACCGGACAGGCACTGCTCGCAGGCGCGGCACGGGACCCCGGGCTCCAGGGACACGCGCTGGCCGACCCGGGCAGGGTCCACGTCTGCCCCCACCGCCTCGACGACGCCAGAGGTCTCGTGGCCGAGGACCAGTGGCGACTCCACGACGAACCGGCCGATGCGGCCGTGGTCGAAGTAGTGGGTGTCCGAGCCGCACACCCCCACGGCATGCACCCGCACCAGGACCTCGTCAGCGTCCGGCACAGGGTCGGGTCGCTGCACCACCTCGACCTCGCCGGGGCGGTTGAGGACGGCAGCGCGCATCAGGTGGTCTCCCTCGTCGGTGGTGCGTCAGGCTCGGGCGGAGTGGGGCGGTCCTCAGGCCGGCCGCGCGTCGTCGGCCGCCCGAGCCTCCAGCGTTGCCCGCGCCCCGTGCTCGTGCAAGTGCGCGAGCGCAGCCGTGTACGCAGCCGCGAAGCGCTCGTCCTCGGCGAGGTCGCCGAACAGGTCGCGGTCACGGATGAACGCCAGCGGGTCCTCGCGCTGGTGTGCGGCCGCGGCCATGACGCGGTCCTTGAGCCGGTCGACCACCTCGACGGGCTCGCCCCGCTCGTCGCGCCCCTCGGCGTACCGCGCCCAGGAGGCGACCACGAGCGCGGACCGCTCGATCTCGCCGCCGTCACGGAGGTTGGCCCGGATGACGGGCACCAGCCACTTGGGGATGCGGTCAGAGGACTCCGCGCAGAGGCGGGCCAGGGTGTCGCGGACCTCGGCGTTGGCGAACCGCTCGACGAGCTCGTGGCGGTAGGCGTCGAGGTCGACCCCCGGCACCGGCGGCAGCGTGGGGCTGCCCTCGCGCTCCATGTAGGCCAGCAGGAAGTTCGCGAACAGCGGGTCCTGGCAGACCTCGTGGGCGTAGCGGTAGCCGGCGAGGTGGCCGAGGTAGCAGAGGGCCTGGTGGCTGGCGTTGAGCAGCCGCAGCTTCATCAGCTCGTAGGGCACGACGTCGTCGACCATCTGCACGCCGGCGTCCTCGAACGGCGGCCGCCCCTGGCCGAAGCGGTCCTCGAGCACCCACTGGGTGAAGGGCTCGCAGACGACGGGCCAGCCGTCCTCGACGCCGAACTCCTCGCGCAGCCGCTCGATGTCCTCGGGGGCGGTCACCGGGGTGATGCGGTCGACCATGCAGTTGGGGAAGGCGACGTGCTCCTCCATCCAGTCCGCGAGCCCGGGGTCCTTGAGCCGGGCGAACGCGCAGATCATCCGCTTGGCGACGTCGCCGTTGTCGGGCAGGTTGTCGCAGCTCATGACCGTGAACGGCTCGCGGCCCTCGCGCCGCCGGCGGTCCAGGGCCGCCGTGATGAAGCCGAACACGGTCGAGGGAGCCTGGCCCCCCGCGAAGTCCGCGGCGAGGTCGCCCTGGATGCCCGGGTCCTGCGCGTCGAACTCGCCCGTCACCTGGTTGACGAGGTAGCCGCCCTCGGTGATGGTCGTGGACACGATGCGGGTGCGCTCGTCGACCAGCCGGTCGACGACGCCCCGGGGGTCGTCGGGCGCGAACCTCAGCTCGACGATGCTGCCGATGACGCGGGGCTCCAGCCGGCCGTCGGGGTGCTTGACGACCAGCGTGTAGAGCCCGTCCTGCGCCTCGAGGGTCTCGATGATGCGCCGGTCCCGGGGGAGGGCGCCCACACCACACAGCCCCCAGTCGAGCGCCTCGCCCCGGTTCATGAGGGCGTCGAGGTACATCGCCTGGTGGGCCCGGTGGAACCCGCCGACCCCGAAGTGCACGATCCCCGCGGTCACCTGTGACCGGTCGTACGCCGGCCTGGCCACCCGCTCGTCGAGGTCACCGATCGTCTTGTCGGACAGGGGGATCGAGGTCGGTCCCATTACTTGACGGCTCCCATCGACAGGCCCTGGACGAGCTTGTCCTGGGCGGCGAAGCCGGCGGCGAGCACCGGCAGCGACACCACGAAGGATGCCGCGCAGACCTTGGCGAGGAACAGGCCCTGGCTGGTCACGAACCCGGTGAGGAACACCGGTGCCGTGCCGGCCACCGTGCTGGTGAGCACTCGCGCGAGCAGCAGCTCGTTCCAGCTGAAGATGAAGCAGATCAGCGCAGCCGAGGCGATCCCCGGCATGACGACCGGCGCGACGATGTCCCGCAGCGTCCGGGGGAGCGAGGCGCCGTCGACCGAGGCCGCCTCCAGCATCTCCACCGGCACCTCGGCGAGGAACGAGCGCAGCATCCAGATCGCGATGGGCAGGTTCATCGAGGTGTAGAGCAGGATGAGCCACCAGATGTTGTCGAGCAGGCCGACCTTCTGCGCGAACAGGTAGAGCGGCAGGATGCCCGCGACGACCGGCAGCATCTTGGTGGAGAGGAAGAAGAACAGGACGTCGGTCCACTTCTTCACCGGCCGGATCGACAGCGCGTAGGCCGCCGGGAACGCCAGCAGCAGCACGAGCGCCGTCGACAGGACGCTGGCCGTCAGCGAGTTGAGCAGCGGCGGCCAGGGGCCGGCGTCGAAGAACGACCGGTAGCCGTCGAGGGATAGTGGCGCGAACAGGTCGGGCGGGTTCTTGGCGGCGTCGTTCTCGTTGTGGAAGGAGGTCAGGACCATCCACAGCACGGGCAGGGCGAAGAGGACGCCGACGACCCACGCGAGGGCTGACAGCAGCACCCCGCTGCGCGGCGGCCTGGCGTGGCGGACCTCCTGGGGCCGTGCGGCCCGCGTGGTGGAAGCCCCTTCGGCGGGGGTGGAGGTGGTGCTCATCGTGACTCCTCCTTGAACAGGCTGAACGCGGTGCGCAGGGCTGCGGTCGCGATGAGGATCGTGCCGATGACGACGACGACACCTGCCGCCGAGGCGCGGCCGTAGTCCTGCGCGGTGTAGAAGGTCTGGTAGATGAAGTAGGGCAGGTTGGCCGTGCCGAGGCCGCCACTGGTGATGGTGAAGACGTGGTCGAAGTTCTGGACCACGTAGATGGCGCCGAGCAGGGCCGACAGCTCGATGTACTGGCGCAGGTGCGGCAGCGTCATCGACCGGAAGATCTGCCACGAGCTCGCGCCGTCGATGCGTGCGGCCTCGACCACGTCCAGCGGCCGGCTCTGCAGCCCGGCCAGCAGGATCAGCATCATGAACGGCGTCCACTGCCAGACGAGCGCCGCGACGATGGCGGCGAGCGGGTTGTTGGTGATCCAGTCCGGCTGGGGGGCGTTGTCGCCGAAGACCGCTTTGAGCAGCCCGTTGAAGAGGCCGTACTCCGGGTTGTACAGCGCGTGCTTCCACAGCAGGGCCGCAGCCACCGGGACGACGAGGAAGGGCGTGATCATCATGGTGCGCACGACGCCCCGGCCCAGGAACTTGCGGTCGAGCAGCAGGGCGATGCACAGGCCCAGCACCAGGCTCACGAGGACGACTGCGACGGTGAGCAGGATGGTGACCAGCACCGCCGACCGCGTGTTGGTGTCGGTGAAGACCCGGGCGAAGTTGTCGAACCCGGTGAACCCCCGCTCGTCCGGGTAGTAGGCGTTCCAGTTCATGAACGAGATGACCAGGGTTGCCACGAACGGCAGCTGGGTCATGACGATCACGAAGATCAGCGCAGGCAGCAGTGGCGCCCGGCGGGCCCAGTCCCCCGAGCGCTTCAACGCCGTGCTGGGCACGGGTCCACGTCCATGCTCCGTGTCGGGTCTGGTCGCGGTGCTCGACGCCATCACTGCCCCCTCGACTGGTAGCGCTCGGCGACGTCGTCGGCGAGCTTCTGGCCCTTGTCGAGGGCCTCCTTGACGGTGGTCTTGCCGGCGATCGCCGAGCTCACGTCCTGGCTCACCTGGGTGCCGAGGTCGGGGAACTCGGGGATGTCGACGAACTGGATGCCGATCGCCGGCCGCGGCTGCACGCCGGGGTTCTCGGGGTCGGCTGCCTCGATCGCGGCCTTGGTCGGCTCGGCGAAGGCGGAGGCGACCTCGAGGTAGTCGGCGTTCTCGTAGGTGGAGGCCCGCTTGCCGGCCGGCACCTTGGTCCAGCCGAGCTGGGAGCCGACGAGCTCCTCGTACTGCTTGCTGCTCGCCCAGGAGATGAACTTCCAGGCGTTGTCCTTCTTGGTGCTCGCCTGCTGGATGGACCACGACCAGGCGTAGAGCCAGCCGGAGCTGTCGGTCTTCACGACCGGGGCCGGCGCGTAGCCGAACTTGCCCTTGGTGGGGGAGTCGTCGGCCTCGAGCGACCCGGCGGCGGACGTCGCGTCGTACCACATGGCGACGTTGCCCTGGACGAGGTTGTTCAGGCACTCGGTGAACCCGGCCTGGGGGGCGCCCTTCTCGCCGTGGGCCCGCACCAGGTCGACGTAGAACTGCACGGCCGCCCGGAACTCCGGTGAGCCCACGCCCGGCGTCCAGTCCTGGTTGAACCACGTCCCGCCGAAGGTGTTGACGACGGTGGTCAGGGGCGCGAACAACTGGCCCCAGCCGGGCTGCCCGCGCAGGCAGATGCCCTTCATCCCGGGCTCCGCGCCGTCGACCTTCGCGGCGATGTCGGCCACCTGCTGCCAGGTGGGCCGCGCCGGCATGGTGACGCCCTTCTTGGCCAGGACGTCCTTGCGGTACATCAGGAAGGAGGACTCGCCGTAGAAGGGCTCGCCGTAGACCTTGCCGTTGCTGGACAGTGACGTGGTCATCGGCTTGAGGATGTCGCCCTGGTCGAAGGCAGTGTCCTTGGCGAGGTAGCCGTCGAGCGGCGCGATCCACTTGGCCTTGGCGTAGATCGGGATCTCGAAGTTGCTCAGCGACGCGACGTCGTACTGGCCCGCCTGGCTGGAGAACTCCTGGCTGATCTTGTCGCGGACGTCGTTCTCGGGCAGCACGGTGAAGTTGACCCGGATGCCGGTCTGCTTGGTGAAGTTCGCGGCGGTGAGCTTCTGCAGGTCGACCATCTGCGGGTTGTTGACCATCAGCACGTTGATGCTGTCGGCGCCGCCACCGCCTGCTCCGCCACCGCCCCACCCGGCGCAGGCCGAGAGGCTGAGGGCCAGGCCGGCCGCCGAGGCGACCAGCACCACCCTGGGGTTCCGACTGTGCACGTGTCCTCCTCCGTCGCCGCTGGCGGCTCCTGGTTGACCGGCGCTCATATGAGCGAAATGATGCGCAAACGAGTACTCTGAGTAAATCGGCGCTCCCTCCGCCTGTCAACGGCGAGAATGCGCTGGAGTGCAGGGACTGCATGAACTCGCATGGAAGGAGTGGTGGCCGTGGTGGATGACGGGCCGGCAGAGCTGGTGCTGCTCGCTGCCGTCGCGCGCCGCCACTACCTGCACCAGCAGTCGAAGGTCGAGATCGCCGAGGAGCTCGGCATCAGTCGCTTCAAGGTCGCCCGGCTGCTCGAGTCCGCCCGCGACCGCGGCCTCGTGCGGATCGAGATCGTCCGCCAGGGGTCCCTCGACGTCGACGCCTCGGCCCGGCTGCAGGAGCGGTTCGGCCTGGCCCACGCGGTGGTGGTCGACACGGCCGACGCCGACCCGGTCGCGGTGCGTCAGCAGCTCGGCAAGGCTGCCGCGGACCTGCTCTCGGAGGTGCTGACGGAGGACGACGTCCTGGGCCTGCCGTGGTCGCGCAACGTGCACGCCATGGTCGGCGCGCTGACCTCGCTGCCCCGGGTCGAGGTGGTCCAGCTGACGGGCGCGATCGCCCTGCCGGACTTCGACAGCAGTGCGGTGGACATCGTCCGTCGCGCCGCCCGGCTCGGGGGCGGCAGTGCCCGGGTCTTCTACGCGCCGTTCGTCCTCGACAGCAGGGCCAGCGCCGACGCCCTGCGGCGCCAGCCCGCCGTCGCCGAGGGTCTCGCGCGCGCCTCGGCGGTCACCAAGGCCGTCGTGGGGATCGGCCACTGGAGCCCCGGCGGCTCGACGATCCACGACCTGCTCGACGCGCACGAGCGGGCCGAGCTCGCCGCTCGCGGCGTCGTCGGCGAGCTCGCTGGCGTCTTCTTCGACGCACACGGAAAACCGTTGCGGGCCAAGGTCGCTGGACGCCTGATCACCATCGATGCGGAGGCGCTCCGCGCCATACCCGAGGTCGTCGCCGTGGCCTCCGGCGCACCCAAGGGGCCCGCCGTCCGGGCCGCCCTGGAGGGCCGCCTCGTGCAGGGCCTCGTCGTCGACCACGAGCTGGCCGACGCCCTCCTCGCCGGCTGAGGACCCCTTGCCAGAGGCCTCGCGGCTGTGGCATGGTCGTCGTTTGTAAGCGCTTTCAACGATGAGAGGCAGCCCAGTGGCCACCAGCTCGGGACCCCCGACGAGGCACCCCGCGGGAGCGACGATCTACTCCGTCGCCGAGCGCGCCGGTGTGTCGATCGCGTCGGTGTCCCGGGTGCTCCAGGGCTCCCAAGCGGTCTCCGAGAAGACCCGGGCGCGGGTCCTGCAGGCAGCCGAGGAGCTGCGCTACGTGCCGCTCGCCGCGGCCCGCAGCCTCGCCGTCCGCCACCACGAGGCCCACGGGCTCGTGCTCCCCGAGCTCTCCGGTCCCTACTACTCCGAGCTGCTCATGGGCTTCGAGTCGCGGGCTGCCGAGCTCGGCCAGAGTGTCGTGCTGATGCTGGCGCAGGGCAAGAAGGACGTGCCGCAGGCCGTGCGCAAGCTGGCCACCCGGGTCGACGGCATCGCCATGCTCGGCTCCTCTGCCATCCCCGACGAGACCGTGACCGCGCTCGGGGGCTCCAAGCCGGTCGTGCTCATCGCCGGTGACCAGACCCCCGCCGTCGACACCGTCCGGGCCGAGAACACCGCAAGCGCCCGGGAGGTCACGGCCCACGTGCTGGGCCACGGCCGCACCCGCCTGCTCTTCGCCGGTGACCCCGCCGCCGGTCCCGACATCCGCGACCGCTACGCGGGTTTCGTCGCCGCGCACGACGACGCCGGGCTCGACGCCCAACCGCCCGTGCCGGTGGCGCTGCGCGAGGACGAGGGCACCGCCCTGGCCGACCGGCTCCTGAAGGGCGACCTCGACGCCGACGCCCTGGTGTGCGCCAACGACGAGCTCGCGCTGGCCGTCATGGTGCGGCTGCGCGAGGGCGGGCTCAGCGTGCCCGACGACGTCGCCGTGGTCGGCTGGGACGACGTGATGACCGCCCGCTACGTCGTGCCGGGCCTGACCACCGTCCGCCAGCCGGTGCGCGAGCTGGGCGCCCGCGCCGCCGACCTGCTCCACGAGCGCATCACCGGCTCGGCCGTGCCCCACAGCGCCCAGGTCATCCCCACCCACCTCGTCATCCGCTCGTCGTGCGGCTGCCCGCCCACGACGCCCACCCACCCCGCACCTGCGGCGCGCCCGCGCCGTACCCCCTGATGGCTCTCCCTCCCCCCACGAAAGAGAGAACACCGATGAGACGCACCCCCGCGATCGCGGTCGCGACCCTGACCGTCGCCGCTCTGGCCCTGAGCGCCTGTGGCCGTGACGACGCTGCTGCCGGCGGCGGCAGCACGCAGAAGGCCAAGGACATCAGCAGCGGCAAGGCCACCGGCACGCTGACCGTCTGGGCGATGGGCGCCGAGGGGGACAAGCTGCCCGACCTGGTCAAGGAGTTCGAGGCTGCCAACCCGGGCGTCAAGGTCAACGTGACCGCGATCCCGTGGGACTCGGCCCACGACAAGTTCACGACCGCCATCACCGCCGGCACCACGCCCGACGCGGCGATGGTCGGCAGCACCTGGATGGGCGAGTTCGCCGGCCTCGACGCGCTGGACCCCGTGCCCCCGTCGATCGACACCTCCGCCTTCTTCGAGGGCGCGCAGAAGACCAACGAGGTCAACGGCACCGACTTCGGCATCCCCTGGTACGTCGAGACGCGGCTCATCTACTACCGCACCGACCTGGCCAAGAAGGCCGGCATCACCACGCCCCCCACCGACTGGGACGGCCTCAAGGCGATGGCGAAGGCGATGCAGACCAAGGGCGGCGCCAAGTACGGCATGGGCTTCCAGGCCGGCGGCCAGGGGTCCTGGCAGTCGATCATGCCGTTCGCGTGGTCGAACGACGCCAACCTCACCAAGGACGGCGGCAAGGCCTACAACTTCGACGACCCGAAGATCCTCGAGGCGGTGAAGTACTACCAGAGCTACTTCACCGAGGGCATCTCCGACAAGGCCGCCCCCAACACGCCCACGACCGAGCCGGACTTCAAGAGCGGCCGCGTCCCGATGTTCATCTCCGGCCCGTGGATGATGTCGGCCGTCGAGAAGGTCGGTGTGAAGAAGGACCAGTACGACGTCATGCAGATCCCTGCCAAGACGAAGTCCTCCTCGTTCGTCGGCGGCTCCAACTTCGCCGTCTTCAAGAAGTCCAAGAACCGCGACAGCGCCTGGAAGCTGGTCAAGTGGCTGGCCGACCCCAAGGTGCAGGCGAAGTGGTACGGCATGTCGACCGACCTGCCCTCGGTCAAGAGCGCGTGGGACGACCCGTCGATCTCCGGTGACGACAAGCTGGCCAAGTTCGGCAAGCAGCTCGAGACGGCCCAGGCCCCGCCGACCTTCCCCACCTGGGAGCAGGTCGTGACCGGCTTCGACACCGAGATGGAGAAGGTGACCAAGCAGGGCGCCGACCCTGCTGCCGCCCTCAAGTCGGCCCAGCAGCAGGCCGAGTCGATCGGCACCGGCCAGTAACCATGAGTGCCCCCACGGTGACCACCCCGCGCGGGGGGACGGGCGACTCCAGCCCGTCCCCCCGCCGGGGCGGCGCGACCGGACGGTCGGGACCTCGACAGGGCCTGGCGGCCTGGGTCCTGGCGCTGCCGTTCTGCCTGCTCTTCCTCGTCTTCACGGCGTGGCCGGTGCTGCAGTCGCTGTTCATGAGCTTCACCGACACCAGGTCCCGCGACCTGCGGACGCCGTTCGCGGTGGACGTCGTCGGGCTCGAGAACTACGCGAAGGCCTTCTCCGACCCCATCTTCCGCAAGGCGATGCTCAACACCGCGTACTTCGTCGTCGTGGGCGTCCCGCTCACGCTGCTGATGGCCCTCGCCGCAGCGGTGGCGCTGGACCGGGGCATCCGCCGGCTGCGCGGCCTGTTCCGGCTCGGCTTCTACACCCCCGTCATCACCTCGATCGTCGCGGTGGCCGTGGTCTGGCGGTTCCTGCTCGAGCGCGACTACGGCCTCATCAACACCGCCCTCGGCTGGGTCGGCATCGACGGGCCCAACTGGCTCGGCGACCCCCATTGGGCCATGCCCGGGCTCATCCTCATGGCCTCCTGGCGCAACTTCGGCACCGGCATGATCATCTTCCTCGCCGGGCTGCAGGCCGTGCCGTGGATGCTCCACGAGGCCGCCGCCATCGACGGTGCCGGGGCCTGGCGCCGGTTCCGCCACATCACCCTGCCGCTGCTGCGCCCGACGATGCTGTTCGTCTCCGTGACGACCGGCATCGGCTACCTGCAGTTCTTCGAGGAGCCGTTCGTCATGACCAACGGCGGCCCGCTCAACAGCACGATCTCCATGTCCATGTACACGTACCGGCAGTTCGGGTTCGGCAACTACGGGCTGGCCGCGGCGATGAGCTACATCATCTTCGTCATCGTCGCCGTCGTCACCGCGATCCAGTTCCGGCTGCTGCGAGAGAACACGTGAGGACGTCATGACCCGGACCCGTTCCCAGTGGTGGCTCTACATCGTCCTGACCCTGGCGCTGCTCGCCGTGATCGCGCCGTTCGTGTGGATGGTGCTCGGCAGCTTCAAGACCCAGGGCGAGCTGCTGCAGAACCCGCCGACATGGTGGCCGCAGACGGCGACGCTCGACAACTACACGCGCCTGTTCTCGCGGCTCAACTTCTCGCAGTACTTCGTCAACTCGACGGTCGTGGCCGTCGCCGTGACCGCCGGCAACCTCATCTTCTGCTCGATGGTCGGGTACGCGCTGGCGATGCTCGACTTCCCGGGTCGCCGGGCCCTGTTCCTCCTCGTGATGGGCACCCTGCTCATCCCCGGGGTCGTGACCTTCGTGCCGCTGTTCGTCCTGGTGACCAACGTCGGCCTGTCCAACAGCCTGCCGGGTCTGATCCTGCCGTTCCTCGTCAGCCCGTTCGGCGTCTTCCTCATGCGGCAGTACATCAGCGGCCTGCCCCGCGACCTGCTCGACGCGGGCCGGGTCGACGGGGCGAGCGAGCTGCGCATCTTCGGCCGGATCTTCCTGCCGCTGTGCGGGCCTGCCCTCGCGACGCTCGGGATCCTCACCTTCCTCGGCTCGTGGAACAACTTCCTGTGGCCCCTCGTCGTCGCGCAGGAGGAGAGCAAGTACACCCTCCCGGTCGCCCTCGCCCTCTACTCCAAGGGCCAGAACTCCACGCAGTACGGCCTGCTCCTCGCCGGGGCGACTGTCGTGGTCATCCCCGTCCTCGCGATCTTCCTCGCCTTCCAGCGCCGCTTCATCGAGGGCATCGCCACCACCGGCATCAAGTGACCGACCTCCACCAGTGAACGCACCGTGACCGACACCGGCCCTCTTCGGGCGGCCCGGTGAACCCCCACCGAACGGAGCTCCACCTCATGGCACAGACGGCACCCCTCCACGTCCCTTCCCGCCGGCAGCTGCTCGTCGGCGTCACGGCCACCGCGGCCGTCGGCCTCACCGCCGGCCGCGCGGCCGCGACCCCCACCCTCGCCGGGGCCACCAAGGGGGCTCCGGCCTTCGTGCGCGGGGCCGCCACCTCCACCGCCGCCCAGCAGGACCGGGTACGCCGCTGGGCCGCGGACACGTGGCACAGCCTGGTCGCGATGACCGACCCGGGGACCGGCCTGCCGGCCGACAACATCAGCGAGGGCCTCACCGCCGGCGACCGCTCCGGGTACACCTCGCCGACCAACATCGGCGGCTACCTCTGGTCCGCCGTCGTGGCTCGTGAGCTCGGGATCATCTCGCGCGGCGAGTGCACCCGGCGCCTGCTGCAGACGCTGCACACGCTGTCGCGGATGGAGCACCACGAGCCGAGCGGCATGTACTACAACTGGTACGACGAGGCGACGGGCGCCAAGCTCACCGCGTGGCCTGGGACCGGCGACCGGGTCTACCCGTTCCTGTCCAGCGTCGACAACGGCTGGCTCGGCGCCGCCCTGCGGGTCGTCATGTCGGCTGATCCCGGCGCTGCCCCGGTGGCCGGTCGGCTGTTCGGCCGGATGCGCTGGGACATGTTCTACGACAACGACACCGCGCACCCCGGGGTGCGTCCCGGCGGCCTCATCCACGGCGGGTTCTACGACGCCCCGCCGCCGCCCGGGTTCTCCGGTTACACCGGCAACCACATCGGCTCGGGCCCCGACGTCTGGTACACCAACCACCACTACGACACCACGGTCTCCGAGACCCGCATCACCAGCTACCTCGGTATCCTCACCGGGCAGATCCCGGGTGAGCAGTACTACGCGACGTGGCGCACCTTCCCCGAGACCTGCGACTGGGCCTGGCCCGAGATGCAGCCCGTCGGCGAGCACCGCACCTACCTGGGCCTCGACGTCTACGAGGGCGCCTACACCTACCGCGGCATGCACATCGTCCCCGGCTGGGGCGGGAGCATGTTCGAGGAGCTCATGCCCGACGTCTTCGTGCCCGAGTCGAGCTGGGCGCCCCGCAGCTGGGGTCTCAACCACCCGCTGCACGTCCGGGCCCAGCGCGAGCACGGGCTGCTCGAAGCGGGTTACGGCTACTGGGGTTTCTCGCCGTCGAGCGACCCGTTCGACAACTACCGCGAGTACGGCGTGGACCAGCTCGGCATGAACCCCGACGGCTACTTCTCGGACAAGGAGAAGACCAACGTGGACGCCGGGTTCGGCGACTGCCGCGAGGGCACCAACCCCCACCCCGCCTTCGGTGACGGCGTCGTCACGCCGCACGCGTCCTTCCTCGCGATGATGCACGAGCCCGCCGAGGCGTTCGCCAACCTGGCGAAGGTCGAGGACGAGCTCGGGGCGTACGGTGCGGGTGGCTTCTTCGACGCCGTGGCCGTCCGGTCGGGCACGATCGCACGCCGCTACCTGTCCCTCGACCAGGCCATGGTCATGGGCGCCATCGGCAACGTGCTGGGGGACAACGTGATCCGACGCGCCTTCAGCACCAGGGACGTCGAGCGCGCCCTGCGCCCGGTCATCGGGCTCGAGGAGTTCGGCGCGGGCCGCGCCTGACGACCCCACCGCCACACCCCACCACCACTGAGAGGAACCGATGCAGCCGGAACGCCAGACCTCACCCGAGGGGGTCGCCTACCGCGACCTCAACGGCAACGGCCGGATGGACCCCTACGAGGACCCCCGGCTGCCCGTCGAGGAGCGCGTCGAGGACCTCCTGGGCCGCCTCTCGCTGGAGGAGAAGGCGGGGCTGATGTTCCACACCGTCATCGAGGCGGGGATCGACGGCACGGTGCTCGAGCACCCCGGGGCCATCAGCAAGTCGCCGACGAGCGAGGTGGTGCTCAGCAAGCACCTCACGCACTTCAACGTGCACGCGCTCGACGACGCCCGGATGGCGGCCCGGTGGCACAACGCGCTGCAGGCGCTGGCCGAGCAGACGCCGCACGGCATCCCCGTGACCGTCTCCACAGACCCGCGCCACGCGTTCATCGAGAACGCCGGGGTCTCCTTCACCGCCAAGGCGTTCTCGCAGTGGCCCGAGCCGCTCGGCCTCGCCGCGCTGCGGGACGCCGAGGCCGTGCGCGAGTTCGGCGACATCGCCCGGAAGGAGTACCGCGCCGTCGGGATCCGGGCCGCCCTGCACCCGACGCTCGACCTCGCCACGGAACCGCGCTGGGCGCGCCAGGCTGGGACGTTCGGCCAGGACCCCGACCTCGTCACCGAGCTCGGCGTCGCCTACCTCAAGGGTTTCCAGGGGGAGGCGCTCGGCCCGGACAGCGTCGCGTGCACCAGCAAGCACTTCCCGGGTGGTGGTCCGCAGAAGGACGGCGAGGACGCGCACTTCCCCTACGGCCGCGAGCAGGTCTATCCCGGCGGCCGCTTCGCCGACCACCTCAAGCCGTTCCCCCCGGTCATCGAGGCCGGGACCGCGGCGATCATGCCCTACTACGGCATGCCCGTCGGGCTCGAGGTCGACGGTGAGCCGATCGAGGCGGTGGGCTTCGGCTACAACCGCCAGATCGTCACCGGCCTGCTGCGTGAGCGCCTCGGCTACGACGGTGTCGTCGTCACCGACTGGGAGCTCGTCAACGACAACCACGTCGGCGACCAGGTGCTGCCGGCCAGGGCGTGGGGGGTGGAGCACCTCGACCCGCACGGGCGGATGGAGCTCATCCTGCACGCCGGGGCCGACCAGTTCGGCGGTGAGGAGTGCGTCGAGATCCTGCTCGAGCTCGTCAAGGAGGGCCGGGTCACCGAGGAGCGCATCGACGAGTCGGCCCGCCGCCTGCTCGCGGTGAAGTTCCGGCTCGGGTTGTTCGACGACCCCTACGTCGACGAGGACCTCGCCGCCACCACGGTGGGACGCGAGGACTTCCGCGAGGCGGGGTACGCCGCGCAGGCCCGGTCCGTGACGGTGCTCCAGGACGGCTCCGGCGACCTCGCCCCCGTCCTGCCGCTGGCTCGTGGCCGGAAGGTCTACGCGGAGAACGTCTCGGACGAGGCGCTGGCCGCGGTCGGCACCCGCGTGGCGACCCCCGAGGAGGCCGACGTCGCCCTGGTGCGGCTCATGGCGCCGTTCGAGCCCCGGTCGGACCTGTTCCTCGAGTCATGGTTCCACCAGGGCTCGCTGGACTTCCCGCCCGGCCTGGTGGCGCGGCTGGCCCGCGTCGCAGCCCACTGCCCGCTGGTCGTCGACGTCGTCCTCGACCGGCCGGCGGTGCTGACCCCGCTGCTGACCTTCGCGAGTGCGGTGGTCGGCAGCTACGGGACGTCGGACGCAGCGCTGCTCGACGCCCTCACCGGCACCATCCCACCCGTGGGGCGGCTGCCTTTCGACCTGCCGCGCTCGATGGAGGACGTCCGGCGCAAGGGCGAGGACGTCCCGGGGTTCGCCGACCCCCTGTTCCCTTTCGGCCACGGGCTCGCCCTGCGCGACCCCTCCTGAGACCACCGGGCCCCGACCTGCCGACCCCCTGCTGCAGCGTCGGGGCCCGGTGCCCCGCGTCCCGGCACGCTCCCGGTCCGTCCGCCCGTGTCGGGTCTACCCAAGGCAGGCCCCGTCCCCTTATGTTTAAGCCGTGAACCCATCCACGGCGGCCCCTGGCTCGCAGGCGTCGCTGCGTGAAGCCAACCGGCTCCGCGTGCTCGAGGCCCTGCGCGACCAGGGTGCGATGACCCAGGTGGAGATCGCGGGGTTCACCGGCCTCAGCCCGGCGACGGTCTCCAACGTCGTCAAGGACCTCGACGCCGTGGGGGCGGTCGAGCTCGAGCCGAGCATCCGCAACGGCCGTCGCGCCGTCCTCGTCTCCCTGGCCACGGGGAACACGCTGCTGGCCGGCATCGCCTTCGGCGACCGCGACGTGCGGGTGGCGATCGGCACCGGCCCGCGCGACATCATCGGCCGCCAGCGCATGCCGCTGCCCGCGG
The DNA here is from genome assembly GCF_052114585.1 of Pedococcus sp. 2YAF34. Taxonomy (NCBI): domain Bacteria; kingdom Bacillati; phylum Actinomycetota; class Actinomycetes; order Micrococcales; family Intrasporangiaceae; genus Pedococcus; species Pedococcus sp. 2YAF34. The sequence goes on along the minus strand of NZ_JBFRFA010000039.1, from coordinate 6,337 downwards.
ACCACGCCGCCGACGAGGGGATGGAGCGCGCCGTACGCCTGCTGCTGGACCTGGTCGAGAAGGCCGGCAAGACCATGGGCGACGTCCGCGCGGTCGGCGTCGGCATCCCCGCGCCCGTCGACCGGGTGTCAGGCCAGGTGGGCAGTGAGAGCATCCTCCCGGGGTGGCGAGGGGTCGCTGTCGGGCAGGAGATGGCCGGGCGGCTGCAGGCGCCGGTCGACGTCGACAACACCTCCAACCTCGCAGCGCTGGGCGAGCTGAGGTGCGGCGTGCTGCAAGGGGTTCAGCACGGTGTCTACATCAAGCTGTCGCACGGCGTGGGCGCCGGGCTCATCCTCGACGGCGACATCTTCCGCGGTGCTGCGGGCACGGCGGGGGAGATCGGGCACCTGACGATCGACGAGAACGGTCCGGTCTGCCGGTGCGGCAACCGCGGCTGCCTCGAGACCTACATCGGGTCGCGGGGGCTGCTCGAGTCGCTTGCCGCCTCGCACGGCCCCCTGAGCCTGCGCGACGTCATCCACCGTGCCCTCGCCGGGGACGCAGGCTGCCGCCGGGTGCTCGAGGACGCCGGACGCCACCTCGGGGTGGCGGTCGCCGGGGTGGTCAACCTCGTCAACCCCGAGGTCGTCGTGCTCGGGGGGCAGCTCTCCAAGGTGGGGGCGATCATCACCACGCCCATGCGCGCCTCACTTGAGCGCTGCGCCATACCCAGTGCGACCGCCTCGCTGGTCGTGCGCCTCGGGGAGCTCGACACCGACGCCGACGTCGTGGGCGCGCTGGTGGCTGCCGGGGCCCTGCTGCCCGCCACCGAGGGCGCGCTGGTCAGCCCTGTGGTCACGTCTTGAATTCAACTCTTGACGTCAATGGGGTTGCGGCGCTTAACTCGACCCACGCCCGCACCACCGTGGATGCCGGTGTCTGACCAAGGGAGTTCAGCAATGCCCACCCGATCCATTCGTCTCACCGGGGCCGCTCTCGTGGCTGGCCTCGGCATCGCGACCCTCGCCGCCTGTGGCGGCAGCGGCTCCTCCTCCGACAGCAGCTCGTCCTCCGGCGGCGGTGGCGGCAGCGCCAAGAAGATCGCGCTCCTCCTGCCCGAGTCCAAGACGACCCGCTACGAGACCTTCGACCGGCCGCTGTTCCAGGCCGCCGTCAAGAAGGACTGCGCCTCGTGCTCGATCATCTACAGCAACGCCGACCAGGACGCGAGCAAGCAGCAGCAGCAGGCCGAGGCCGCGCTGACCCAGGGCGCCAACGTCCTGGTCCTCGACCCGGTCGACGGCAAGGCCGCAGCGGCGATCGCCGCCAGTGCCAAGAGCCAGGGCGTCCCCGTCATCGCCTACGACCGCTTCATCGCCGGTGTCGACTACTACGTGTCCTTCGACAACGAGACCGTCGGCAAGATCCAGGCCCAGACGCTGGTCGACATCATCAAGAAGGGCGGCAAGACCTCCGGCGACATCGTCATGATCAACGGCTCGCCCACCGACCCCAACGCCGCCAGCTTCAAGAAGGGCGCGCACAGCGTCATCGACTCGAGCGGCTTCAAGGTCGCGGCCGAGTACGACACCCCGGACTGGAGCCCCGACAAGGCGCAGGCCTGGATGGAGGGCCAGATCTCGGCCGTCAAGGGCAACCTCGTCGGCGTCTACGCGGCCAACGACGGCACCGGTGGCGGCGCCATCGCCGCCCTCAAGGCCGGCGGCGTCAAGCCCCTGCCGCCCGTCACCGGCCAGGACTCCGAGCTCGCCGCCATCCAGCGGATCCTCGCGGGCGACCAGGCGATGACCATCTACAAGCCGGTCCCGCCGGAGGCCGAGGCCGCCGCCAAGGCCGCGATCGCCCTCGCCAACAAGCAGAAGCCGGCGTCGACCAAGGACGTCGAGGGTGTGCCGTCGACGATCCTCGACCCGATCGCCGTCACCAAGGACACCGTCAAGGACACCATCGTCAAGGACAACGTCTACAAGGTGGCCGACATCTGCACCGGCTCTTTCGCTGCCGCGTGCACCGCGGCAGGCTTGAGCTGACCCGTCTCCCGTGGGTGGGGCGTGCCGCTGCGGCCGTCCCACCCACGGGCTCACTGCGTACCCCGTCGTCCCGCCCCGCGGCGGGCGGCGGGACCGCACCGCGACCGCCCTCGCTCGGCGTCGCAGCCCCACCCGGAACCACCTGAAGGACTGACATGACCGCGACCCTCTCGCCGGCGACGACAGCCGTCCTGTCGCTGTCCGGTGTATCGAAGCGCTTCGGCGCAGTGCAGGCGCTCAAGGACATCGACTTCGACGTCCACGCCGGGGAGGTCGTCGCCCTCGTGGGTGACAACGGCGCGGGCAAGTCGACGCTCGTCAAGACCATCGCCGGCGTCTACACGCCCGACGAGGGCGCGATGACCTTCGACGGCCTGCCGGCCTCGGTGTCGAGCCCGGCGGAGGCGCAGGAGCTCGGGATCGCCACGGTGTTCCAGGACCTGGCGCTCTGCGACAACCTCGACGTCGTGGCGAACCTGTTCCTCGGCCGCGAGCTCTACACCGGCCGCGCGCTCGACGAGGTGACCATGGAGCAGGAGTCGTGGCGGCTGCTGCGCCAGCTGAGCGCCAAGATCCCGTCGGTCCGCATCCCCGTCGCCAGCCTCTCCGGTGGCCAGCGCCAGACCGTCGCGATCGCCCGCTCGCTGCTCGGCGCGCCGAAGGTCGTGATGCTCGACGAGCCCACGGCCGCGCTGGGTGTCGCGCAGACCGCGGAGGTGCTCAACCTCGTCGAGCGGCTGCGCGAGAACGGCCTCGGCGTCATCCTCATCAGCCACAACATGTCCGACGTCATGGCGGTCGCCGACCGCGTCAACGTGCTGCGGCTCGGCCGCAACAACGGCGTCTTCAACGTCAGCCAGACCAGCAGCCAGGAGATCATCGCCGCCATCACCGGGGCGACGACCAACGCCGTCTCGCAGCGGGCCGCCCGCCGCGAGTCGCAGGAGGAGCAGTCATGAGCGCGTCCACGCCGACCCCCGAGGCGCAGGCTCCCGCCGACGCCACCGCAGCACTGCCCGCCGACCTGCAGGACGAGCGCCTCATCGCCTCCCAGGGCATCGGTGGCTTCCTGCGCGTCTTCCTCTCCCGCCTGCGCAGCGGTGACCTCGGCTCGCTGCCGGTCGTCGTCGGGCTCATCGTCATCTGGGGCGCGTTCCAGATGCAGAACAGCGCCTTCCTCTCCAGCCGCAACCTGGTCAACCTCACCCAGCAGAGCGCCGCCACCGGCACCATCGCCCTCGGCATCGTGCTCGTGCTGCTGCTCGGCGAGATCGACCTGTCCGTCGGGTCGATCAGCGGTCTGTCAGCGGCCATCCTCGCAGTCGGGTTCGTCGGCCACGGCTGGTCGCTGCCGCTGGCTATCCTCGCCGCGATCGCCTCGGGTGCGGTCATCGGCGCGGTCTACGGGCTCCTCTACACGCGCTTCGGGGTGCCCAGCTTCGTCATCACCCTGGCCGGTCTCCTCGGCTTCCTCGGCCTCCAGCTCAAGGTCCTGGGCCAGGAGGGGTCGATCAACATCCCGTTCGACTCCGGCCTGGTCAAGTTCGCGCAGGCGAGCTTCCTGTCCGACGCCGCCGCCTACGTCGTCGTGGTCGCCGCGGTAGCGGTGTACGCCGCCACGCGACTGCGCTCCAACCAGCGTCGCGCGGCTGCCGGGCTGTCCACGACCCCGGTGGTCACCCTCGCCGTGCGCGCCGTCGCGCTGCTCCTGCTGTTGGCCATCCCGGTCTACATCCTCAACCGCGACCGCGGCGTCTCCTACATGTTCCTGCTGTTCGTCGCCCTCGTCGTGGTGTTCGACTTCGTGATCCGGCGCACCCGCTGGGGCCGCTCGGTCCTGGCCATCGGCGGCAACGTCGAGGCCGCCCGCCGTGCCGGCATCAACGTGCGCGCCGTCTACGTCTCGGTGTTCGTGTTCTGCTCGTCGCTGGCCGCCCTCGGTGGCCTCCTCGCAGCGGGGCGCCTCGCCGCAGCCAACCAGAGCAGTGGTGGCGGTGACGTCAACCTCAACGCCATCGCTGCGGCGGTCATCGGCGGCACCAGCCTCTTCGGCGGTCGTGGCACGGCGTACTCGGCCCTGCTCGGGATCCTCGTGATCCAGTCGATCTCCAACGGCCTCAGCCTGGTCAACCTCGGGTCGCCCGAGCGCTACATGATCACCGGTGGCGTCCTGCTGCTAGCGGTCATCATCGACTCGCTGTCCCGTCGGAGCCGGGCCTCGCACGGCCGCGCCTGACCCTGCGCGTCTGACACCAACAGACGAGTGCGGCGCCACACCTCGACGGTGTGGCGCCGCACTCGTGTTCCAGCGGTTCGTGCTTCAGCGGGTGTGCGTGAGCGGCTTGGTCTGCGTCAGCGGGCTGCCTGCGCCTGGGCCTGCTTCGCCTGGCGTGCCGACCACATCCGGTCTGCGGCATCGATGCTCGCCCGGCTCGACAGGTCGACACCGGCGCGCTTCGCCGCCGCCTTCATCTGCGGTGACCCGAGGTCGGGCGCGCGGAACTCCTTCGGCGTGATGGAGGCGTCGGTCGCGGCATACCGGCGCTGTTGCGTCGCAAGGCGGTCCGCGCTCTGCGACGCGAGGCGGAGGGTGGTCGCCGTGGACCTGAAGGCGCTGCCGGTCAGCGGCGTGCTGACCGTGGGGGCGTAGCCGTCGCGGTGCCCGGCGATGTTGGGGTGGTAGCTCTCCGTGATCGGGTTGGAGAGCCCGTTGAGCCACTCGGGGCTGTCGCAGACGGCGTGGCCGACGAAGCGGCTCGTCGGGTTGGCGAAGGTGAAGCCCTTCCCGGACGCCTGGGCCGAGGTCTTGCTGTTGAGCAGGTCGGCCATCGCGTTGAGGCGCGTCTCCTCGGCGGGGGAGAACCACGTGAACGCGTTGCAGTCCTCGCCCATGAAGATCCGCGGGTAGCCCACGACGACGACCTTGGCGTTCGGCGCCTTGGCCCGGATCGACGAGTACAGCGTCGAAAGGCGGCCGGGAAGGACGTTGTCGATGATGTACTGCGCGTCGTCGATGGCGCCGTTGCAGTCGCTGGCCCAGCCGGGCTGGGCGCACTCGGTGAGGACGTCGGCGAACCCGGCGTCGTTGCCGCCGACGGAGATGCTCACCTTGGTCGTCGAGGCCGAGAGCGCGCTGAGCTGGGTGCTGGTCACGTCTGCGACGGTGGCACCCGAGCAGGCCCGGAAGTTCAGGGTCAGGCCCTTGCTCGCCGCGATGAGCGAGGGGTAGGCGTACACCGACCGCTGGCACGACGTGCCGTCATTGAGGTAGGACCGCGTCCCCGTTCCGGACGAGTACGAGTCGCCTAGTGCGACATAGGATCCCGCGGCCTGCGCGGGTAGTGCTGTAAGAGTCAGCGCGGAGGCGGCCCCCAGCGCCGCGATCGCGCCGAACGTCCGGGTCATCGCCATTGACATCTCCCCTGCGGTTCGGTGTGACGGTGCTCGCACAGTAGGACCGGGGGGTGGCCCATGACGGTTCGGCGCCGAACCCTTGCCAACTTCTTACCGCGCCATGACCGGCGCGGTCGGCGACGGAGCGCCCCTGCGAGACTGGCCGCATGTGGCGCGAGGTGGTGGTGGCGGTCGTCGCGGGCCTCTTCGTCACCTGGCTGGCGGTGGTCGCAGCCCTGCTCGTCGTGCGGCCGCGCGGGTCGCTGTTGAAGGAGTCGGTGCGCCTGCTGCCGGACCTGCTCCGGCTGCTGCGGGACCTGGCCGCCGACCGGAGCCAGCCGCGCAGCGTCCGCGTCCGGCTGGCGCTGCTCCTCGGCTACCTCGCGCTGCCGTTCGACCTCGTCCCCGACTTCCTGCCGGTCATCGGCTACGCGGACGACGTGGTGGTGGTCGTCTGGACGCTCCGGTCGGTCGTCCGGGTGGTCGGCCTGTCCGAGCTGCGGCGGCACTGGCGCGGGACCGACGACGGCTTCGAGGCCCTGCGCAAGGTCGCCGGCCTCCCCGGGTAGGAAGGACGGACGTCCCACGACGGGCGTCCAGCCCCACGAGCACCCTGACCAGCGGAAACGAACGCTCCACCGGTGGCGCTGTACCGGGATGTGACATAGGAAGGACACCGGCGGTGCGACGACGCCCGTCACCCGAGACAGAGGGAGCAGAGCCATGAGCGAGACCCCCAGCAGCCCCACCGACGACCTGAGTGCCGGCGAGGGCCAGGCGGACGGCGGCGCCAACCCCGGCGGCCAGGACGGTGGCGCGGACGGCGGTGCGGACGGTGGCGCCGACGGCGGTGCGGACGGCGGCGCCGACGGCGGTGCGGACGGTGGCGCCGACGGCGGTGCGGACGGCGG